>CAKPWR010000051.1 GCA_934196725.1 uncultured Prevotella sp. | reverse complement strand
TGCTAGTACGTCATTGTTTGTCTGAGTCAAATTCAGACCGTTGTGCTCGGCAAATTTCTTAGCCATATTATCTATTTAAATTTTATATTGTTTTTACTTTTGGGCGCAAAGTTACAAAAAAAATATGTTTTACCCAAAAATAGAAAGACTTTTTATATAATTATTTTATTATAAACGAAAAAGTTAGGAACCGGGACCAACTCCAGACTCCTAACTTCTTATTTCTCGATTTATTGAAATTTCTCGACATTTTATCGCAGATTCTCTGTCATATCATACAGATTAACAGCTTTATATTACAGATTCTCTGCTTTGCATCACAGGTTTTCTGCCTCCTGCAGCCAGATGGTGGATGTTGCATCGCTCGGCATGCGCCAGTCGCCACGAGGACTGAGGCTTACGCTTCCCACCTTCGGACCATCAGGCAGACAGCTGCGCTTGAACTGCTGGTTGAAGAATCTTCTTACGAAGGTCTTCAGCCACTTCTTGATGGTCTCCTCATCGTAGGAATCCGGATCGTTGTCGCTGATTTTCACGCGCTCCAGCTCAGTATCGATAAATGCCTTCTTTGCCAGCATGTAGATCTTGGCAGGACGGAAACCGAAGCGAAGGAAGTAGTAGAGGAAGAAATCGTGCAACTCGTATGGTCCCACCAGGTCTTCGGTCTTCTGCTTGATATTTCCGTTCTCATCTGCCGGAATCAGCTCAGGACTGATTGGTGTATCGATGATGTCGCGAAGGGTGATGCGGCTCTGCTCGTCTACCCCACTCTCTGCTACATGGTTTACGAGATGACGGATCAGGGTCTTTGGGATGCTGGCATTCACGCCATACATGCTCATGTGGTCGCCATTATAGGTAGCCCATCCCAAAGCCAGCTCAGAGAGGTCGCCGGTACCGATAACCATTCCTCCCATCTTATTTGCCAGGTCCATCAGGATCTGGGTACGTTCACGTGCCTGCGAATTTTCATAGGTTACATCATGCACGCTGGCATCATGACCGATATCCTCGAAGTGCTGGGTTACCGCCTTAGCGATGCTGATTTCCTTGATGGTGATACCGAGGCTCTGCATCAGTGAGATGGCATTATTGTAGGTTCTGTCCGTGGTTCCGAAACCAGGCATGGTGACGCCCACGATACCCTTGCGGTTCATCTTCAGCTTATCAAAAGCCTTAACGCAGACGAGCAAGGCAAGCGTAGAATCCAATCCGCCGCTGATACCCACCACTACGGTCTTGGCATGGGTATGGACGATGCGCTTGGCAAGTCCCATCAGCTGGATATTGAAAATCTCCTCGCAGGAGGCGTTCATATCGCTGCTGGTAGGAATGAAAGGATGCGGATTCACCTCACGCTCCAGCACGAATTCACGCTCATTCTCGGTAGGGTCTGCATCGATATTGCAGATGTTGAACTGTCCTCCGAGAACAGAATATTTGATGTTGCGCTGGGCATTCACATAGGTTGAATTTGTACGACGTTCCGAACGGAGCTTCTCTACATCCACCTGCGAGATAACCATCTGAGGATCAAGAGAGAAACGTTCACTTTGTGAAAGTAAAACTCCATTCTCATAAATCAGGGCATTTCCACCATATACAACATCCTGCGTACTCTCTCCGAAACCGCAGGAGCTATACACGTATCCGGTCATCGTACGGGCGCTCTGCTGACTCAGAAGACTCTTCAGATAATTGTGCTTACCGATGAGTTCATCGCTGGCAGAGAGGTTGAAGATAAGGTCAGCTCCAGCCAATGCCAACTTGTTGCTTGGAGGAGCAGGAGCCCATACATCCTCACAGATTTCTACACCAAACTGTACACCGTCGTAGGTCTGGAATATCTGCACATCCGGAGTCAGTTTTACCTTATGTCCGGCATAGCGGATCTCGCAGTCTCTCAAGTCCTGCGCAGAGGCAAACCAGCGCTTCTCGTAGAACTCGCTGTAGTTAGGCAGATAGGTCTTAGGCACGATGCCCAAGATCTGTCCGTGCTGAATCACGATACCACAGTTGAGCAGCAGGTCGCCAGCCACAACCGGTGCACCGACGATGGAGATGATGTCTAGCTTGCGTGTGAAATCGAGCAGCATCATCACAGCCTGCTCCGATGTCTCCAGCAGCATCTGCTGGCGGAAAAGGTCCTGACAGGAATAGCCCGTGATGGACAATTCCGGGAAAGTAATGATCTCTACGCCCTTGCCTTCAGCCTGGGCTATCAGATCTTCTATCTGTTGAGTATTGAATACCACGTCACCAACCTTGACAGATGGAATGGCACTCGCCACCTTGATAAATCCGTACTTCATTTTTAGAAATGTTGAATGTTAAATGTTGAATGTTAAGTTAGGCTAGCACCCTGAAGACAAAAGAATTCTTCACTCTTCGTTCTTCACTCTTCACTTAATTGTTACCTGCGTAGCACCATATCCATACTCCTGGAAGGAAGCATCCTGATAGTTGCAGCTCTTATAACGATAGTTGAGTTCATGGATGAGAGCCTGACGCAGTACGCCTTCGCCCTTACCATGGATGAAGACAATTTTCTGTCCCTTCTTGTTCTTGTATTCATTCATCGTCTTCTTGAACACATCCATCTGATAATGAAGGATATCGGCTGAATTCATTCCAGCAGTTGTTTCAAGAACCTCGTCCGCATGAAGGTCTACTACGAGCGTACCATCATCCTTCTTGCTCTTCTTCTTGCTGGTATTGGCAATCACCTTCTCGTCCTTGTACATCTGCTCCTTCAATCGCTTGGAATCAATAACGAGCGGACGAGCCACCTCGTCATTCTCTACGATGGTGAAGAGATAGGCTGGAGTCTCGAAGAAATCGTTCTCCTCGAAGAGATGAAGCTTGTAGAACTTCACTGGGTCCAGACGGAACTGTACGTCGGTAGCCGGCTTCAGGAGGAAAGGTTTCTCCTTCTTGTAGGCAATCATCTGGATGGCGATATGCTCCATTTCGTTCAATGCCTCACGGCCGAATTCCTCGATGAAGAGCTTGGTATTCGGTTCGATTTCACCCTCAGCCTTCAAGGTCCAGGCATTGCCTTCAGCTACGAGATAAGTATAATGCAGATAATAGTTGCTGTCGTTCACCATATAGGTCTCGAAACGGGTATTGGTAACGTCCTTGATATCGATAGGCACGAAGGCGAGATAGGCACTCAGCTTGTTACCGCCCGTACGCTCCTGGATGTGCTTGACGAAGGTTAATTCCCTGTCTGCAGGATCATAATCTTCCTCCTCGATGTCTGTATCATGTTCGTTGAGGATTGCCTTGATGCTTCGGCTGTCCTGATGCAGTTCGGTGTTGGCATGTTCTTCCGCCTTCTGCTTGGCATCCATCTTAGCCGAAATCATCTTACCCATGGCATAGTCGTCCTGCTCTACTACCACTACCTCGTTGATAGGCATAGGGATTTCAAATCCATCCTCGTCCTCTACCAAGACGATATTCTTACCCTGGAAGCCGGCAACCTTACCGCCGCCCACTTCACTCAGGAATCTTACTTTATCTCCTTTTTTCATATCTGTTATTTTTTATATTCTTACTTACTATTGCGATATACAGGTCGTTGAAAGACCGCCTCTAGCGATAAACGGTATCATGAAAGACCGTATAAGTTCTGCAAAGATACAAAAGATATTGCAAAATACTACCGTTTTTTATTATTTTTAATGTATGTAAGAAAATAATCTATGGGAAAGGGAGTCATATTGAGATATTTTTTATATCTTTGCAAGAGAATTATCGACTCTTAAACAATTTAGATTATGATTACATTTCCTTGCGCCAAGATTAACCTTGGCTTAAATATAGTTAGCAAGCGGGCAGACGGTTATCACAACCTGGAAACCGTGTTCTACCCTATTCCGTTAACAGATGCGCTGGAAATCAAGCTCATGGGCGAAGAGTTTCCGAGCGATGTGCCATGCGATCTCAAGATAACCGGTAATGCGGTAGATTGCGACGAGCAGAAGAATCTCGTGGTGAAGGCATACAATATGATTGCTGCCGACTTCAAGATTCCCCGCATCCATGCCCATCTCGTGAAGCGTATTCCGTCTCAGGCTGGTATGGGTGGCGGTTCTTCTGATGCTGCCTACATGATTCGTCTGCTGGATGAGCGATTCCGTCTCAACATCGGCAATTCCGAGATGGAGCGATATGCAGCCAAGCTGGGTGCCGACTGTGCCTTCTTCATTACTGCCGACCCTGAGGATGGCGATACTGCCTGCTACGCTGAGGGAATTGGCGATGTATTGATGCCATCGAGTGTTCCGAATGACAACATGAAGGGCTATTACATCGTGGTAGTGAAGCGTGATGACATTGCCGTGAGCACCAAGGATGCCTATGCAGCCATCACTCCTAAGCAGCCAGCCAAGTGCTGTCGTGACATCGTACGTCAGCCTATCGAGACCTGGAAGGAAGAACTGGTCAATGATTTCGAGGCTCCTATCTTTGCGATGCATCCTGAGCTTGCCGAAATCAAGGAGAGCCTTTACAATCTCGGTGCCGTATACGCAGCAATGAGTGGCAGCGGAAGTGCCATCTTCGGTATCTTCAAGCATAAGCCAGCGAATATAGAGGAACAGTTCGAGGGAATGTTCTGCAAAACAATGAAACTTTAAAAAATGATGAACGAAGAAACACATCAGAAACTGATGACTATCAAGCGAAGCTTTCGCTTGCTGATGAATGGTCCGGGTTCGCAGTCGATGCGTGACAAGGGCTTGGGATATAAACTGAATTGGGGAGTGCCATTCTATGAACTCAAGAAGATGGCGCAGGAATACGGCAAGGATTACGACCTCGCCATCGAACTCTGGAAGGAAGACATCCGTGAGTGCAAGATTCTGGCTACGCTCATCATGCCTGCCGACAGGATGCTTGCCGAGATAACGGATATCTGGATGGAGCAAGTACAGAGTCAGGAGATGGCTGAGATGCTTGCCTTCAACCTGCTGCAGCATGTAGACTATGCGCCTGTGATTGCCTATCAATGGATTGCGAGCGACAAGCCATTCTATGAGATTGCCGGTTTCCAGCTCCTTGCCCGTCTCTTTGCAAATGGTCAGGAGCCTAACGAGCGTGGCATCAATGAGTTCCTGGATCAGGCTGCCGTGGCTTTGCAGGGTGACAACATGGGCATCAAGCATGCTGCTGCCAATGCTGTGATGCGATTCTGCGATTTCGGAGAAGATTTCGAGAAGATTGCTCAGGGAGCGCTCAAGGGAATCTTCGAGATATAGAAAAGTTCGAGATATAAAATCTTTGAGATACAAGAATCTCCCCAAAAGGTGATTCAAGACGGCCTACGACACGGCTGAAATTACATCCCGACGTAGCAACGACTACGTCACGACATACAAAAAAATACGTCCCGATGTAGTAAATGCTACGTCGGGACGTATTTTTATTGTCTATTCCATCAAAATTCCATACGTAATCACGCCATATAAGCGTCCCGCCGGATTTGCAATCCGGCGTCAAAAAAGGTTCGACCTATTAAAACTGGGGGATTTGTAATCCCCCTATCTATCAACTGCATTCTTGCTTGCTGCGGATTGCAAATCCGCAGAGCTAAAATAGGTTAGGACATTTTTTAACGCCGGATTACAAATCCGGCGAGACGCCTGGCGGAATTAGTAATGAGGCGCCTGGCGGTATTCATTATCAAAAAAACTTCTGGTATTCGCTTTCGAAATTCGGAGTGAAGACACCCTTTCCGATGTTTTCCTTGATTTCCTCCTTACTCCAGAATCTGCCACCAGCCAGTTCATCCTGGCTAGGCTTCACCTCACCGTCGTATACGCAGCGGTGAACATAGACCAGTTCCTTTTCCCGCTGACTCTCAAACACATAGTGTCCCAAAGACTCTGGTTCGAAATCTGTGATACCCAGCTCTTCTCTCACTTCACGATGAAGCGCCTGATTCACGCTCTCACCTAAATCCACGTGACCGCCGCAGGCTGTATCCCACTTATCCGGCTGGATATCCTTCCATGCCGGACGATGCTGGAGATACAGTTCTCCCTTGCTGTTGAATACATGCAGATGAACCACCGGATGCAGTATCTTGCTTCCGTCATGGGCATGACCACGGGTGATGGCACCCAGGATATTGCCCATTTCATCTACTATCGGAAATTCCTCGTTCTTATTGTCTGTCATATCTATAAAGGATTAGAATAGCCCCACACGCCCTGAAAGGGCAGAAGCTCCTAGCCCAAGGCATCGCCCTGGGTAAAGCAGCAGGTGGCAATGCGCCCTGTAAGGGCAAAAGCTTTATTAATCACCAGGAATCTGAAAGCTTTTGCCCTTACAGGGCGACAGATTAGCAACCTTTTATAACCCAGGGCGTTGCCCTGGGCTAGGAGCTTCTGCCCTTTCAGGGCGTATGGGGTATATTAGAAACAAAAAAACTATCTATAGCGTTCCATACTCCTCTGAATAGCGAAGCATCTGGTCGGTATAGCTCTCCTCGTAATCGAGATTTACATCAATAGGATTGCCTTCTTCATCAAATACCAGCGTCATCTTCGGATTGATAAAGCCCTTGTATGGAGCGAGATTCAGCTTCTTGTATCTTGCCAGTATCTCACGATGCAAGGCAGGGTCGATGTTCACGGCATACTTCTCCACCAACTGGCGTGCTGCCTCGTAGTCGCCCTCGCTCTTGATGCGCTGTATCTCGGCAAGCAGTTCACCGAAGAGATGACGGAGCTTCTCGTAATCATTCACCTTCACATAGGTTCGGGTGGTGATGATATTGCCCTCAGAATCCTTCAAGGAATCCTTCAGGGCATCATCGGCAGAAGCATAGCTTATCTCTTCTGTCACGAGTTCCACGGCTCCTTCTGCATGTTCCAGGGTCCACCAGGCGATGAGAGCACGGTTGCGCATGTGGGCTTCCTCTATCTTGTCGCCTTCCTTGATGCGGATGGTCTGGGTGAGCAGTCCGTTCATCAGATAGCTGTAATACTGAGCCTTATACGCCTCGTCATTAGGCGTCAGACCGAGTTCTACCAGCTTATGATCGGCTACATAATAGAGTCCGAAGAGGTCGGCACGGGCTTCTTCTATGGTGTTGCCGTAAGCCTTCAGTGCATCCGGGTCAGTGGTAGGAAGCAACTGTCCGCTACCATGTCCCAAGCATTCGTGCAGGTCGGTATGCAGGTCGTCGGTAATGTCGGCATACTGATTCATCAGTGCCACGGTCTCCTCATCGATAACGAATTCATCTCTGAATCCGTTGCCCTGCGCAGCCTTGTTGTAGGCATCAGTCAGGTTGCCGATAGTAACGCTCTTGGAGCCATATTCCTGACGTATCCAGTTGGAGTTTGGCAGGTTGATGCCGATGGCAGAAGCCGGATATTCCTCTCCGCCCAGCATGGCAGCACAGATGACGTTGGCTGTAACGCCCTTCACTTCCGGCTTGCGGAAACGGGGATCTACAGGCGAATGGTCCTCAAACCACTGGGCATTCTGACTGATGGTCTGCGTGCGCTTGGTAGCCTCCAGGTCCTTATATTCCACGATTCCTTCCCATGTACCTTTCATACCGAGAGGGTCGCCGTATACTTCGATGAATCCATTGATGAAATCCACCATGCCTTCATGCTGCTCTACCCATGCGATGCTGTATCGGTCGAAATCCTCCAGGTTACCGGTACGGTAGAACTTCACCAGCAGGTCAATGACATGCTTCTGTCCTTCGTTCTCGGCATACTTCTGCGCCTTGAGCAGCCAGGACACGATTTCGCGGATAGTCTCACCATAGAGTCCATCTTCCTTCCAGGTCAGTTCCACTACTTCATTGTTGCGCTTGGTCAGTTTGGAGTTGAGTCCGTATGAAGGAGGAGTCGGATCGTCCGGGTTCTTCATCTTGGCATAGAATCTCTCTACCTCTTCCTGCGTCACATCCTCGTAGAAGTTGCAGGCAGAAGTCTGTACCAGGTCTTCCCCATCCGTCTGGTTCACGCGCTTAGGCATCACCTCCGGGTCGAAGAGGATGGATTCCAGCTGTCTCATGAGGTCTTCCTTGGTTTCTCCCCTCTTGATGGGCAGGAGTTCTTCCCCGATGTTTTCCAGCAGATGATAGAAATATTCCTCGGAGAATCCCGGTTTGAATTTTTCACAACCATAATGGTGATGAATGCCACTGGCAAACCAGATGCGCTTCAGGTAGACTTCGAATGCCTTGAATTCCTCGCATTCTCTGTCGCCATCATAGTGCAGATATACGGTTTCCAATGTTTTTCTGATGCGAAGGTTGTACTTTCCCTGCTGGTCGAACGTGATGTCTCGTCCCATCAGGGTAGCCTTAGCCAAGCAGAAAATATACAATTTCTGGTTGAGCGATAAGTCCTCAAATCCTTTCAGCTCATAGCGGAGCATCTGGATATCGGCGAACCGCTCATTCGTGTTCACATTACATTTTGCCATGTTATCATTGTTTGATTCTACCGCAAAAGTACGACAATTATTTTATATTTCAAACTTTTTTGGCTACTTTTCTTACTTTTACGGTCAGAAAGGTGACTATTCTCCCGATTTTTTAGTAACTTTGCAGGAATATCAAACAAAAAAGTAGAAAATAAGAAGAAAATGCAAATCCACGAGATATTAAAGACATACTTCGGTTACGACTCGTTCCGACCCAACCAGGAAGCCATCATCCAGGAGGTGATGCAGGGGCACGACTGTCTGGTGCTGATGCCTACGGGCGGTGGCAAGAGCCTGTGCTATCAGGTGCCGGCACTGGCGATGGAGGGAACGGCGGTGGTCATCTCTCCACTCATCAGTCTGATGCACGACCAGGTTGAGGCGCTCAAGGCGAACGGTATTCCTGCCGAGGCGCTGAACAGCGGCAATGACGCTACCGATGAACTCATCATCCGGCGTCGCTGTGAGGCGGGCGATCTGAAGCTGCTGTACGTATCACCCGAGAAGCTGATCAGCGAGATTCCTTTCCTCTTCAGCAACATCAGGATATCGCTCTTCGCCGTTGACGAGGCGCATTGCATCAGCCAGTGGGGTCATGATTTCCGTCCGGAGTACTCCCAGCTGGGTCTGCTCCACGAGAATTTCCGCAATGTTCCGGTGATGGCACTTACGGCTACAGCCGATAAGATTACGCGCCAGGACATCATCCAGCAGCTGCATCTCAACGGTCAGACGTTCGTCAGCAGTTTCGACCGTCCCAACCTCAGTCTCTCCGTCCGCCAGGAGAGCACGAAGAAGGAGAAGCTGAAGTTCATCTACCGCTTCATCCAGAGTCATCAGGGCGATGCGGGCATCATCTATTGCCTGTCACGCAAGAACACGGAGATGGTGGCAGAGGCGCTGAAGGACCATGGCATCAATGCCGAGGCCTATCACGCCGGACTCTCCAGCGTGCAGCGTGCATCGGTACAGGAGCGGTTCAAGATGGACCAGATTGATGTGGTATGTGCCACCATCGCCTTCGGAATGGGCATCGACAAGGGCAATGTGAGATGGGTGATTCATTACAACATGCCGAAGAGTATCGAGAGTTTCTATCAGGAGATAGGACGTGCCGGACGAGACGGCGATCCTGCCGATACCGTTCTCTTCTATTCGATGGCAGACATCATCACCCTGCGCTCGTTCTGCGAGGAGAGCGGACAGCGGACGGTGAATCTGGAGAAGCTGCGCAGAATGGAGGAATATGCCGAATCACGTGTGTGCCGCCGCCGCATTCTCCTGAATTACTTCGGAGAGACATCGGCAAAGGACTGCGGTCATTGCGATGTGTGCAACAATCCTCCGCGTACTTTCGACGGTACGGTGCTCACGCAGAAGGCACTCAGTGCCATGGTGAGAGCCAGCGAGAAGATTGCCGTGGGTACGTGCATCGAGATTCTCAGGGGCATGCAGACACCTGCCGTTGCCAAGAATCATTATAATGAGCTGAAGACATTCGGTGTGGGAAGAGACGTGAGCGTGCGCGACTGGCAGGCTTACCTGCTGCAGATGTTGCAGATGGGTTTCTTCGAGGTTGCGTATAATGCACACAACCAGATGAAGGTTACGCCATTGGGCTGGAAGGTTCTCAAGGGCGAGCACCAGGTTTCGCTGGCGATAGTTGAGAATGAAGAGCGGCCAACTCGTCCGCAAAAAGCCAAAAGACCAACAAGCGGAAACAGATCAACAAGCGTTAACGGTATTCCTGTGGTTCATGCCGAGCGTGTGGTTTTCGAAGAAGAGATGTCGGGTGTAGAAGACAAGAATCTCTTCGAATACCTGCGTAAGATCCGTAAGAATCTCGCCGACGAGCAGGGTTATCCGCCATACATCGTCCTTTCCGACAAGAGTCTGCATGAATTAACCAGGATGAAGCCAACCACCCTTGATGCCTTCGGGCTTATCAGCGGAATCGGTGAGTTCAAGGTGAAGAAGTATGGTGAAACATTCATCAAGGCGATCAGGAAATATACGGGGAAATAGAATGCAACCAGTGGTGAAAGGTTGTAACGCACGCCCTGAAAATCATTGATGATTGTAACGCACGCCCTGAAAATCATTGATGATTGTAACGCACGCCCTGAAAATCATTGATGATTGCAACGCACGCCCTGAAAGGGCAGAAGCTCCTAGCCCAGGGCAACGCCCTGGGTTTTAATCGTATACACAAACAACTCGCCCTGTAAGGGCAAAAGCTTTAAAATACAATTGAAATTCTAAAGCTTTTGCCCTTACAGGGCGAATTTGTTATATCTGTTCTTACCCAGGGCGTTGCCCTGGGCTAGGAGCTTCTGCCCTTTCAGGGCGTGTGGGGATATGCATTAACACATCACCTTTCAGGGCGTGTGGGGATATGCATAATCCCATGGCTCCATGGAAGGATTAGTTATTCACGCTACCTCCCACAATATCAAGCAATTCATTGGTAATGGCCTGTTGACGACTCTTGTTGTACTGCAGGTTGAGCTCACGAAGCAGTTCGTCGGCATTATCCGTAGCGGTCTGCATGGCAACCATGCGGGCTGCATGCTCACTCGCCTGACTGTCCAGCAAGGCTGTGAAGAGCATGAGATGCAGCTGCTTAGGAATCAATACACCGAGAACGGTCTCCAAGTCTGGCTCCACGATGAAGTCATCGTTCAGAGGTTTAGCCTCTGAAGACTTTCTTTCATTCTCCTCAGCCTGTTTCTTGCGTAGATACTCCTGCGCCTTAGCTGTAGCCACATTAGAGGTGAGATCTCTGTCGTTATCCCCTCCTATAGCCTCTGTACTGAGGTCGATAGGCAGGAAGGTCTTGCGGGTCAGAATCTGCGAGCCGGCACTCTTGAAGTGGTGATAGATCATCTCTACCTTGTCGAGTTCTCCAGCCGCATACTGCTTGGCAAGATTACGGGCGATGTCGGCACATGCGCTTGAATTAGGATGATCGGCAAGATCCATGAAGTTGCCGCCAATCTTGAGTCCCAGCTTCTGTGCTTTCTCAGCCACCTTTCTTCCGATAGGATAAACCGTGATGTCGTCAATGCCCTGAGCCTTATACTCGTCGACCGTATGCATCATCATCTTGATGACGTTGGAATTGAATCCACCGCACAAGCTGCTGTTGGAACTGTAAACCACGAGAGCCACTCGCTTGGTTTCCTTGTGCTCCACCTGCAACTCATGGTCCACATTCGGAGTACTCACCAGGAAGCTCTTGAGGATATGTTCCAGCATATTCTCATAAGGCAGCATGTTCTGTATCGCCACCTGTGCATGATGCAATTTGCTCGAAGCCACCATCTTCATGGCACTCGTAATCTTACGGGTACTGTTGACGCTGGCGATGCGAGTCTTAATCTCTTTTAACGACGGCATAGGCTATTACGCTTTATATTGTCCTGCAACATTAGCCATGGTCTCCTCGACTACCTTAATGGCCTCGTCGGTGAGTTTACCATCGCCTAAAGTCTGAATCACATCGGCGTGCTGGCTGCGCATAGCGTCGAGGAACTGATCCTGGCACTCGCGAACCTTGTCCATTGGTACATCGTGCATCAATCCGTGCACACCGCAATAGAGGATTGCAACCTGCTCGCCTACCGGCATTGGGCGGTACTGAGGCTGAACCAGCAACTGGTCGTTCTTGCGACCACGGTCCAGTGTCATCGCTGTTACGGCATCCATATCGCTTGAGAACTTGGAGAAAGCCTCCAGCTCACGATACTGTGCCATATCAATCTTCAGTGTACCAGCCACCTTCTTCATACTCTTGATCTGGGCAGAACCACCTACACGGGATACGGAGATACCTACGTTGATAGCTGGACGGAAGCCCTGGTTGAAGAGGTCGGTCTCAAGGAAGATCTGACCGTCGGTGATGGAGATCACGTTGGTTGGGATGTATGCTGATACGTCACCAGCCTGTGTCTCGATGATAGGGAGGGCAGTCAAGGAACCGCCACCCTTTACCTTGCCCTTCATGCACTCAGGCAGGTCGTTCATCTGCTCGGCTACTTCCTGCTGGTCGTTGATACGGGCAGCACGCTCCAAGAGACGAGAGTGGAGATAGAAGACATCACCAGGATAAGCCTCACGTCCTGATGGACGGCGGAGGATCAGAGATACCTCACGGTAAGCCACAGCCTGCTTACTCAGGTCATCATATACGACGAGAGCAGAGAAACCGCGGTCGCGGAAGTACTCACCGATGGCTGCACCGGCAAATGGTGCATAGTACTGCATCGCAGCTGGATCAGCAGCGGTAGCACTGACGATGATGGTATATGGCAGAGCGCCATGTTCCTTGAGGTTCTGTACCAATGCTGCAACGGTAGAAGCTTTCTGACCGATGGCTACATAGATACAATATACTGGCTTGCCTGCCTCATAGAAGCTCTTCTGATTGATGATGGTATCCACTGCGATGGCAGTCTTACCGGTCTGGCGGTCGCCGATGATCAACTCACGCTGTCCACGACCGATAGGAATCATAGAGTCTACAGCCTTCAAACCTGTCTGAAGTGGTTCCTTCACTGGCTGGCGATAGATAACACCAGGGGCCTTGCGGTCCAATGGCATTTCGAAGGCATCAGTAAGGTCGATGTCGCCGAGTCCGTCGATAGCCTGTCCCAGAGGGTTAACGACACGTCCGAGGAAGTTGTCGTTCACGCGGATGGAAGCGATACGGTGTGTACGCTTCACGCTCTGTCCCTCCTTGATGCCAGCAGTAGGACCTAAGAGGACACAACCTACATTGTCTTCCTCCAAGTTCATGACAATCGCCATAGTGCCGTTCTCGAACTCAAGAAGTTCGTTAGCCTCTGCGTTGCGGAGTCCGTAGATACGAGCCACACCATCGCTGACGGTGAGCACGGTACCGACCTCATCAAACTTTTCAGAGCTATTCACCTCCTGCAGTTGCTGCTGAAGAACTTCAGACACTTCACTTGGTTTAATTTTATCTGACATTTTGTTATTTACTTTAATTTGTTAAATGAGGAGTTAAGGAGTTGAAAGAAGTTAAGGAGTTAAGACAATAGCTTATCTTATATCCAGTTTCTCTCATTATTAAGAAGTCCTCCTGTATTATCAGGATAAAGGTGTTGTCTTAACTCCTTTAACTTCTTAATTTCTTAACTACTCAAGAAAATTACTTTTTGAGCTGTGTCAGAATGTTGCTGAGCTTGGTCTTGACGCTCGCATCCATTCTGTAAGTATCATACTCAAGGATGAAACCACCGATGATATCCGGGTTCACCTCAGTCTTGAACTCCACAGTACCTTGCGTTCTCTGTTCCACCATCTTGCGCATCTTCTGTTCTGTGTCAGGAGTTACGGCAGTGGCGGTGATCAGCTTACCGCGGATGATGTTCTTCTGTTTCCTGTAAAGAGTGATATACGAAGCAGCCATGAATTGCAGGGTGCTCTCCCTATCCTCTTTCAAAACGAGTGCGATGAACTTCTTGCTCAGCTCGGATGGGTTGTTGCCCAGGGCTGTGGTCAGAAGTGCCTGCTTCTTGTCTTTGGAGAGCATAGGGTTGTCTATCGTAAATCTCAGTTCAGGCACGTCGATGTAGCTCTTGTAGAGCGTCTGCATCTCCTGGTACACCTGATCTTCGAGCTTCATGCCGAGTGCAGCCTTGATGAGGGCACGGGCATAACGCACCGATATTACACCTATATCCATAAGCTTTACTATTTGTTGTCAGAAGAAACCTCGTCCAGCAGTCGATTTATCATATCCATCTGTGCCTTGTCGTCAGAGAGCTTAGCCTTGAGCACCTTCTCTGCAATCTGAACAGAGAGTTCGGCTACCTGGCCTCGGATTTCACGAATGGCGTTCTGCTTCTCGGTCTCAATCTGCTTCTTGGCATCAGAGAGGAGACGTGCGCCTTCTTCGCGTGCTTTATCCTGTGCTTTCTCTACGATGGCATCGCGGGTATCGGCAGCCTCCTTGAGAATGGCAGCCTGCTTCTCGCGAGCTTCCTGCAAGATGGATTCACCTTCTTTTTGGATATTGGCAAGCTTCTCGTTGGCTTCGTGAGCCTTACGCAAGCTCTCGTCGATGTAGGCCTTACGGTCGGTCACCATCTTGATGATGGCTGGAAATCCAGCCTTCCAGAGGATGATGAAGACGATGATGAAGACCAGCGTCATCCAGAAGAGCAAACCGCTATCAGGAATTAATAAATCCATATATACTGGTTAAAGTTTTACTTAAACGTTTTATTTTAACTAACTCTAGAATCATCTCTATCATGCCCCGGAAAGACATCAGGCTGATGCCTGAGGCTTCCTTTGGGGCAGATGATAGTGACAGATGAGATGATTACATAACGATTGCCAGGATGGCGATGATGACAGCGAAGAACGCAACACCCTCAACCAACGCAGCTGCGATAATCATAGAAGAACGGAGGTCGCCCATCTTCTCTGGCTGGCGTGCCATTGCGTCCATAGCCTGACCACCAATACGACCAATACCAATACCTGCGCCAATTGCGGCCAAACTTGCGCCGATTGCGGCACCTAACTTTGCGAGAGCATCTGCTGCTAATAAAAGTGATAACATAATCTTAAAATTTAAGTTGTTAATATTTTCTTTGTTTATTATTCTATTATGATATCTGGCCCAGCCTCATGAGGCTTTACATGAGCCAGCGAGATGAATACTGCACTCAGCATGGTGAATACCAATGCCTGAATGTAGCTTACCAATAATTCGAGGAGCATCATGAAGACGCTCATCGCAACACTTACTACTGTCATACCCGTACCCGCCAGATAGTTGGTGAGGGCATCCTCACTGATGTTGAACATAATGAAGATGATTGCTGCAAAGGCAAGAGCAATTGCGTGACCAGCCATCATGTTGGCGAAGAGTCGGATAATCAGAGCCAACGGTTTCGTGAAGATACCGAAAAGCTCGATGAATGGCATCAATGGCACTGGAACCTTCAACCAGGTCGGTACGTCTGGCCAGAAGATTTCCTTCCAGTATTCCTTCGTACCGGTGATGTTGGTGATCAGGAAGGTCGTCACACCGAAGAATGCGGTGCAGGCGATATTACCTGTCAGGTTACCACCACCTGGAGGGAATGGTACGATACCCATGATGTTGGCCACGAAGATGAAGAAGAAGCAAGTAAGCAACCATGGTGCATACTTTGGAGCCTCCTTACCCAGTGTGGCCTTGATCACGTCGTCATAGACCGACATGATGAACATGTGCATCAGTCCAGTGAATCCCTTTGGTGCAGGATCATCAATCTTGTGCTTCTTGCACCAGCGTGCCGGTATCAGGATGCACAACAGCAGGATGATAGCGTCGATGAAGAGCACGCAGACGGTCTTCGTCATGGAGATGTCGAGAGGACGAACCTCCTGACCTCCTACCTTCTCTACTATCTTGTTAGGATTCGTCTGTGCATCACCGTTCTTGATGACGAGGTTGAATGGTCCCGGACGGTCTCCCTTGGCATCCTTCTCTTCCGAGAATTCGCTGCTGCAGAAGACGTGCCAGCCCGTTGAACTCTTCACGATGACAGGCAGATGAATCACTACGGGATGATCTCCCACCTTAGTGACATGCCATTCATAAGAATCCTTGATATGACCCCACAATATCTCTTTTACGTCGATTGTCTCCTTGGCTGACACCTGCACTGGAGCCAGCGTGAAGAGCAGTATCGCCATCAAGAGGAATTGTTTGAGATGTTTCATATTCTTGATCTTACTTTTTGTTTAAATTATTCTTTTTCTCTACCCTTGAGAAGTAGATGCAGTCGAACACGAGAAGTACGACATAGAAAAGGGCGAAGATGGCGGTAAAGCCCAGGATGTTCTGCTTGTCGCATACCAGCACGTAGATGAGGAACACCAGTGTACCGGCTACCATCTTGATGACCAGCGCCGCCATGTAGAACTTGGCGAGATTGGCTGGCGAAGATTTGGCGATTGCCTTCCATGCTTCACCGTAAGCTGTACTTGCAACGAGCGAGAATATCGCACTCACTACCAGCGGGTTAACCACCTGTGGCAGAATGTCGTTGCATAAAGCAGAAAGCCTGCAGGCGAAGAGGATGGCGAGCGCCATGAGAGCTGTCAGCCACAGCGAAATCTGCTTATACTTGATACCTGCCTGCCTGATAGTCTGCAAGCGCATCTTTTCTTCTTTTTCCATTATCTAATTTAATGTATAATGTTTAATTAACAATGTATAATGTTTAATGTACAATGTACAATGTATAATTATTAATTGTTAATTATCAATTATTAATTAATCTATACTTCCACGCAGAGGCTTACTTCGTTTTTCTTACATTCCACGAATCCGCCCTTGATGTTCATTGCCTGCTTGCCTTCCCTGGTGGTGTATTCTACCTTTCCCACTTCCAGTGAAGAGATGATAGGTGCGTGGTCGGTGAGAATCTCGAACGAGCCGAGGGTTCCCGGAACCAGTACGCTTTCTACCTCACCCTGAAAGACAATCTTCTCGGGAGAAACTATCTTTAGCTGTAACATAATCCTTGTTTTTAATGTTAAGTGTTAAGTGTTAAGTGTTAAATGATTCGTGTCTAAATCTCTAACGACCAAGCATTTGGATTCTTCACTCTTCACTCTTCACTCTTCACTCTCCAGGATTATCCCTGTGCTGCTGCGAGCAACTTCTTAGCCTTCTCCTTAGCGTCCTCAATGGTACCTACGTTGAGGAATGCCTGCTCTGGCAGGTCATCTACCTCGCCGTCAAGGATGGCATTGAAGCCCTTGATAGTCTCTTCGATAGGAACCATCACACCCTTCAGACCGGTGAACTGCTCGGCTACGGTGAATGGCTGACTCAGGAAACGCTGTACACGACGTGCACGGTTCACGGTCAACTTATCCTCATCCGAAAGCTCATCCATACCGAGGATGGCGATGATATCCTGCAACTCGTTGTAACGCTGCAGCAACTGCTTTACTCGCTGTGCACAATCGTAGTGAGCCTTGCCCACAATCAGTGGGTCGAGGATACGGGATGTTGAACCCAGTGGGTCTACAGCTGGATAGATACCGAGAGAGGCAATCTTACGTGAAAGCTCGGTGGTAGCATCCAGGTGAGTAAAGGTGGTAGCTGGAGCAGGGTCGGTCAAGTCGTCGGCAGGAACGTATACAGCCTGCACAGAGGTGATGGAACCGTTCTTGGTAGAAGTGATTCGCTCCTGCATGGCACCCATCTCAGAAGCCAGAGTAGGCTGATAACCTACGGCTGATGGCATACGGCCGAGCAACGCAGAAACCTCAGAACCTGCCTGGGTGAAACGGAAGATGTTGTCGATGAAGAACATGATATCTGCTGCCTCACCGTCCTTGCCTCCGTGGTCGCGGAACTCCTCGGCAACGGTCAGTCCGGAAAGCGCTACTGAAGCACGTGCCCCAGGTGGCTCGTTCATCTGACCATAAACCAGGGTAGCCTGACTCTTTGCCAGCTCCTCTGGGTCTACGAGAGAAAGATCCCACTTACCTTCGTCCATTGCCTTTCTGAACTTCTCACCGTATTTGATAACGCCAGACTCGAGCATGTCTCGAATCAAGTCGTTACCCTCACGGGTACGCTCACCTACACCTGCGAATACAGAGTATCCGTTGTGTCCCTTGGCAATGTTGTTGATCAACTCCATGATGAGCACGGTCTTACCTACACCGGCACCTCCGAAAAGTCCGATTTTACCACCCTTCATATAAGGCTCGAGCAAGTCGATGACCTTGATACCGGTAGCAAGCATCTCCTTGTGGGTTGACAGTTCGTCAAACTTAGGAGCTTCGCGGTGGATAGGATAAGCGCCCTTCATGTCCAATTCATTCATACCATCAATAGGCTGTCCGATGACGTTCATCATACGGCCCTTGATCTGCTCACCTGCCGGCATGACGATAGGATTGCCTGTAGAGACAACCTCCAAGCCACGCTGCAAGCCGTCGGTGTTGTCCATAGCAACGCAGCGCACTGTGTCCTCACCGATGTGCTGCTGCACCTCGATGACCAGTTCGCGTCCGTCTGGGCGTTTCACCTTCAGAGCTTCGTAGATCTTAGGAAGCACCTTCTCTGGATTCTCGCCCTTGGTATCGAAGTAAACGTCGATAACCGGACCGATGATCTGCGAGATGCGTCCGTTAATTTGTGACATAAGCTTATTATTTAAAGATTATATTTATTTATTATATCTGGCTGCAAAAGTAACAACAATTTATGGAAGCTACAAATTTATTTAAAGTTTTATTCGGCTTTTATACCTTATTAAAACATTTTTAGTTCCCTTTAAACCATTTTCCTATGTTTCTTTGCAGAAGCAAGAAGTCAGAAGTTAAAAACTTCCTTCTTCTTACTACCAGCATCTATACTAGATACTCAACTCGTCGAGAACCTTGATGAGCTTGCGGTCGAACGGCTTATCAGAACGGATAGCCTCTGAAAGCGGTACGTATACCACCTCGTTGTTGCGAACACCGATCATCACGTTGCGCTGACCCTGCATGATTGCCTCGATGGCACCGCAACCGGTACGGCTGGCAAGGATGCGGTCACGGGCTGATGGACGGCCGCCGCGCTGCAGGTGACCCAGGATAGATACACGCACGTCGAACTCAGGGAACTCCTTGCGTACACGGTCTGCATAGTAGAGCGCACCACACTTAGGACTCTCTGATACGATCACGATACAGCTCTTCTTTGACTTGCGGATACCACGCTCCATGAACTGCGCCAACTGGTCTACGTCGGTAGAGTCCTCAGGGATGATGGCAGCCTCTGCACCGCTGGCGATGGCTGAGTTCTGAGCCAGGAATCCGGCATCTCGTCCCATCACTTCGATGAAGAAGATACGCTCGTGGCTCTGTGCAGTATCACGGATACGGTCCACGCACTCTACGATGGTGTTCATGGTTGTATCGTAACCGATGGTATTGTCAGTGCC
>CAKPWR010000050.1 GCA_934196725.1 uncultured Prevotella sp. | reverse complement strand
CCATCCACCGCCATCAAGATGGTGGCTGCATCGTAGGGGATAATGGAACGAACAGGGATGAGCGGAATATCTGATAAGGATGAGAATTGCGTGAGAGAAGACAATGGCTTCCAGGTTCTGTCATCGAGCAAGATAATGCCACGATGAAAAGTTCCCAACCATATCTGATGAGCCTTCACGTCGTGATAAGACGAAAGCACGGAATAACCTCGCAAGAGCAATCTAGGCTGGGCTGCATTCGGTGAATAGGCGAAGACTCCCGAAGGAGAACCTATCAATAACTGTTTGCCGATGAATCGGATATGATTGACATACGTATTCTTCAGAATGTATTTTCCTTTGTTCGGCGAACTAGGGGCTGTTTTGTCTTTGCTACCAGCAATAGATTGAGGAGCCATCATATACACGCCCCTATCCAATGCCATCCAAAAGCATCCCTTGTCATCAACCAACAAGTCATTGAGCACCACACTTCCTCCAAGCACATTCAGCAGATTGACCTGGAGTTGGAATGTGTCTTTCACCTTATTATATATATAGATCTTTCCTTTATTATCATAGGCATAGATATGCTGTTGGCTATCCTTAGTCAACTTGATGTTTCTGCCACAGGCATCACTAAACTGCATATCCGTAGCCAAGGTATAGTTCCTTACCTGTTGACCATTGTACCTGTCAACGCCTCGCTTGGTACTGATCCACATAGCACCATCCTCAGCCTCAACTATCGAATACACACGGGCACTGGAGAGTCCATTGTCCGTATTGAGATTCGATAACATCAGCATATTGCGGGTCAAATGTTCCTGAGCATGGAGCTGTGAACACAGCACCATGCACAAGAGCCACAGGAAACCAACCTGCAATCTTAGGAAATATGATAAGCCTTTATTTTTCATTTTGATGATGATTCCAATTATTATTTCAATTATTTCTTTTATTCTTTGTTCTTTGCAAAAATAATATTTTTAAAAGACAATTCGGCAGAAGAGACGAAATCTTGTGCTTATTTAACTATTTTGCGAGATATAGTAAGAGGTATAGAATATGACGAAGTAATTTGCTTACGATTGCTATTTTTGCTTTCTTACCCTAAAATAACTAAAAAATAAGGAGATGCAAGCCGTATTCCGAAAAAAAGTATTATTTTTGCAAAAAAGAAACGAATAAAAGTGCAAGACACTTACATGGAACAAAAATTAAAAAGATATGATTAAAAGACTATTATCCTTTTTAGACGCTTCGCCAGTGAATTTCCTGGCTGTAAAGAATATCTCCGAAGAATTGGAGAAGAATGGTTTCTGCCGCATCAATCCGCAGGAGCCATTGGGCAAGGTAGAGGCTGGTGAAAAGTTCTTCGTGACCAAGAACGACTCTTCCATCTATGCTTTCCAAATCGGAAAGAAGACGCTTGCCGATGCAGGCTTCCACATGATCTGTGCCCACTGCGATTCTCCAACCTTCCGCATCAAGCCAAATGCCGAGATGCTCTGTGAGGGCGGCATCGTGAAACTGAATACCGAGGTTTATGGTGGTCCTATCATGTCAACCTGGTTCGACCGTCCGCTGACCCTGGCCGGTAGAGTCATCGTGAAGGGCGAGAACGCCATGAATCCTCAGACTCTCCTTCTCCATATCCAGCGCCCATTGCTGCAGATCAGCAATCTTGCTATCCACTTCAACCGTCAGGTGAATGATGGTGTGAAGTTGAGCAAGCAGAAGGATGTACTCCCTATCCTCGGCATCATCAATGATGAACTGGAGAAGGGGAATCTGCTGATGAACGTGATTACCGGCGAACTGAATATCCAGAAAGAAGATATCCTCGACTTCGACCTCTATCTGGCAGATGCCACTCCTGCCTGCACCTTCGGTGTACACGATGAGTTTATCTCTTCAGGCAGACTCGACGACCTGTCTATGTGCTGGGCTGGTGTAGAGGCGATGATTGCAGCAGATGCCAATGATACAACCCAGGTTCTCGCTATTTTTGACAACGAGGAGACTGGTTCTCAGACCAAGCAGGGAGCCGGAAGTCCATTCCTTTCTTATATGCTCCAGCGCATCGCCCTGGCTCAGAGCGGTACAGAAGAGGCTTATTATCAGGCAGTAGAGCGTGCGTTCATGATTTCTGCCGACAATGCACATGCCTGGCATCCAAACTACAGCGAGAAGTTCGACCCTACGAATCATCCTAAGTTGGGTGGCGGTCCCGTCATCAAGTTTAATGCGGCACAGAAGTATGCCAGCGATGCTGTCTCTGCAGCCATCTTCTCCAACATCTGTGAGGCAGCGGGTGTTCCTTGCCAGCGTTTCGTGAACCACAGTGACGTGGCAGGCGGCAGTACATTGGGCAACATCCTCGCCTCTTCCATCCCATTGAAGGGCGTAGATATGGGCAATGCTATCCTCGCCATGCACAGTTGCCGCGAAACCGGTAGCGTCATCGACCACGAATACTGCGTGAAGGCATTCACCAAGTTCTATCAGCTGTAATTCCTATAGGAAATTCAGTTGTAAACCAGTTTGCAATACAAAGAAAATAAAAAAATCTAGTGACGCAGTGAAACGCTGCGTTGCTAGATTTTTTTTTAAGTCACATTCTAGCGACCCCGTAAAACGCGGTGTTGCTAGAAATATCACATAATCTATCATTTATACCCCTTATTCTGTTCCAGCTCCTTATTCAAATCGATACATTTCTGAGGAATCGGGAAGACGGTGGTGTAGCCAGAGGACTCGCCCTGAAGTGGGGTGCGGAGATCATAGGCTTCGGTAAACTTGCCGAAACGGATGAGGTCCTGACGGCGCCAGCCCTCCCATACCAACTCCAGCAATCGCTCTTCCAGGATGTTATCGAGCGTAGCCTTGCGATGAGGCATTCCTACACGAGAACGAATCATATTCAGCTCTTCATCACCATTCTCTCCGTTTCGAACCTTTGCCTCAGCCTTCATCAGCAACACATCAGCATAACGGAAAAGAACGATGTCGTTGCTTTGCAACTTGCCGTCCATATAAGAGGTTCTATCCACCTCATACTTCGCCATTCTGGCTCCCGCTGTCTTGATATACTTGCTGTTGGTCAGATTCTGAGCCACCTCGAATGGCTGATACTCCAATGGCTTGCCATTATCCATCAACAGTTCATGCCCATCAACCTTCACTACTCCCGCCACAAAATTCATCCTGCAGCGAGTGTCCTCATCAGATTCGCCGTAACGGTTGGCCTTCATCGTAGAAATCGTTGCACAGGTACCATTCTCACTACCCCATCCCAAGGCACCGCCATGCGTATAATGGTAAGAGCGGAAGAGATAATGGAACTGGTTAGTATAGATGTTCTTATCCATTGGAATCGTGAAGATATTCTCCTTCGACGTCTCATTATGCGTTGAGAAATTGAAAGCATCATCCGATTCCAGTACATAACCTTCTGCTGCCAGTTGATTGCAGTAATAAATGCAGGTTTCCCAGGCATTCAACTCCTTGCTGCCCTTCTCCTTCACCTCACCGCCACTGTGCAAAGAGGCATCGGAGGCTGCCGGCACAGAGAAATGGATATCGCTTCCCTTAGGACGGTTCGCATATCCCTGGGTCCAATCATCATACATATAGATTTCTGCATTCAATGCCAACTTAGCCAACAGGAAGTTGACTACCGGCTGAGTGATGCGGCCATAATAATTGCCTTCCTTATTGCTGTGCTGGTCAGGAAGATAAGGCAATACCTGCTGTAACTCCTGAAAAACGAAATGGAAGATAGAACTGCGATTGTTCTGCCCCTGGAACAGGCTGGAATAAAGCTGCTCATCGCCGGAAAGAGTCAATGGAACACGTCCGAACATGTCCATGGCATAGTAATAGAACAGAGCCCGGATGGCTCTCACCTCTGCCCGGTATTCCTGCTGCTGACCGGCAGAAAGCAGCCCCGACTTGTTGCTGATGATATCCAACGACTTATTAGCCAGCACGATAACCTTATAGATATACTTCCATGTATCATAAAGAGACTGGTCATCGGCAGTCCATCGGTGCTGGTACATGGCATTCCACAGACCGCCATCATACCAGTCGCCACCACGAATAGGAATCATCGCCTCATCGGTGGTCAACGTATTATAATCATAGATGCCACGGCAGGTACCCTGGATACCCTCACTCTCGTTAGCTCCACCTATATAATTATAGAGAGAAGCCACGGCATTGATATAAATATCAGATGCAGAGCCATAGATGGCATCCTCATCCAACAGATCCTTAGGATGTTCGTCCAGGCAGGATGTCATGGACAAACCGGCAAGCAGAAGAAATAAAAATCTATATCGTTTCATAACTTTCTGATTTTTAGAATTTAGAATTGAACACTCAAACCTAGCGAGAAGGTTCTAAATACAGGATAGGTTCGCTTATCATCGATACCCATCGTACTGTTGACCACGTAGCTGTTAATCATCGGAGTCAATCCGCTGTAACTGCTGATGGTGGCGAGATTGTGCACACTCGCAGATACTCTGAGTGACTGTACTACTCCCTTTCGGATAGGAATATCATAACCCAGCGTGAGATACTCAAAGTTGAGATAATCTCCCTTCTCCAACCAATAATCAGAAACATTCTGGTCAACAATGTTCTTTTCAGGAGCTCCCTTCAGCACATTATAATCCGGGAAGCTCGACATATTGGTATATGCCAAACCCGTTCCATTGAATATCTTATGTCCGAAGGCTCCGTTCATCTGCAATGAGAGATACCAGTCGCGGTAACGGAAACCGATATTGGAACCAAGCGTCAGCTTAGGAGTTGCCTGACCAGCGATATAGCGGTCGCCGCCATCACTCAAATCCACAGTTCCGTTCTTGTCCAAATCTTCGATATCATAGCGATAATGTCCGTTTCCATCTTCTACAAGTCCCTTGCAATGAGGAAGATAGAAAATACCAAGCGGCTGACCAACTATCTGATAGACCACATTGTTGTAGCCACCATGCTGCCCGGCGCCCGACAAGGCTCCCATCGCCGTGATATCTGCAGCCGACATCGGCATGCCCTTATATTCACCACTCAGGGAGAGGAGTTTGTTCTTCTGCCAAGAGAGATTCATATTGATATTCAGTTCCATATCCTTCTTCTGGACAGGGGTGATGGAAACACCGACCTCCAGACCCTGATTGCTCATGGAACCGATGTTTGCCAACAGCTTATCATAGGCAAAAGGCGGAACCGGCACATCGTAGGCATAGAGCATATCGGTGGTTTTGGAATAATAATATTCTGCCGTCAGAACCAGACGGTTGTTCAACAAACCAAGGTCGGCACCAAAGTTCCAGGTAGCTCGGGTTTCCCACTTCAAGTCAGGATTGTTATTGCTGATCATTCCCATCGTAACCGTAGGCGAACTGTTTACAGAAACTATACCGTTCTGTCGCACCGTATTCAGGGTGGTATAGGAAGAGATGCCGCCAAGATTGCCCGAACGTCCATAGCCCATGCGTAGTTTGAGCATGGTGATTTTCTTGAGAGAACGAAGCCATTTCTCCTGCTTCATATCCCAGGAAAGAGAGACGGATGGGAAGAATCCCCAGGTGTGGTCATCACCTACCATCGAAGAACCGTCACCACGCATGGAAACAGAAAGACTATACTTATTATATAAGGTGTAGTCGATATTGCCCATCACAGAAGCCAGGGTCGGGTCTTCATAGTTGCTGTCTGTTCCACCAAAAGGTCGGGACGCGGCAGCACCTATGTTATGGTAATACATATCATTATTGGTAAATCCTTTGGCTGAAGTCCAAAATCCCGTACGGATATCCTTCTGATACTCAGCGCCTACCATCGCCTTGAAATTATGAATGCCCCACGAATGCTGATAGTTCAGCGATACATTGGCAAGCCAGTTCTCGCTCTTGAACTCCCCACGATAGAGATTGCCCTGCGCCCAGACCCAGGTAGGACAGAACTGGTTGTTCTCATTGGAGGCATAACTGTATGCCCCGAAAGCAGAAATGCTCAGAGAGTTTGAAATATCATAGTTCAACTTCAGATGGGCATTGAAGTTCATGTTCTTCGTATCATTACGTTCCTTGAGCAGGGCACCGGGAGGATTCACCTGAGATGCAGCCCCATTCTTCACCCAACTGCCGTTCAGCTTATCGAATGGATAAGTAGGATTCATGGCATCGGCAGAATAGAAAAGCATCTGACTGTCAAAGATATCATTGTTCTTGAATGATGAACCGAACACACCGAAATCTCCCGTCAGCTTATCGCCAAACGCCTTCTGGGTGACATCAATCTTAGCCACCAGATTACGATAGCCCTTACTACGGATGATCGTGTTATGGTCGATATAGCCGAAGGAAGCACGATAATTGCTCTGAGGAGTGCCACCGCTGAAGGCTAGATAATGGTTCTGGATGTTTCCGGTTCGGGTAATCGCCTTACGGAAGTTGGTATCATATCCCTTGTTGTTATACTCCAACCCATACTTCTGTGCAGCAGCTATGTATTCTGCGGCATTGAGCATGTCCATACTCTTATACATCGCCTCGAGGCCGTAATTCCCCTCGTAAGAAATCTGAAATCCCTTACCCGTACCCTTCTTGGTCTTTACCTGGATAACGCCCGAAGCACCACGGGATCCATAGAGTGCCGTTTCGCTGGCATTCTTCAATACAGTAAAGCTTTCAATATCAGCCGGATAGATGGTGGCAAGCGTAGCCACATCTGATGTAACACCATCAATGATGACCAATGGGTCGTTGCCACCCATGATAGAGGTGGTTCCACGAACCCGGACGGAATTGAGCATGGCGATACGGTCAAGACCATTGGTAGTGACATTGACACCAGCCGTCTGTCCGCTCAAGGCATCAAGGGCATTATTGAGCACTCCCTTCTTCAAGACTTCAGGTTCTACTACACTTATCGAACCCGACAAGCGCAAGGAGTCTAAGCCTTCGATGTTCACAGACTGAGCACTGAGGGTTTGGGGTGCAAGAATCATCGCACCCACTGCATATAACATGAATTTAAAATTCTGTTCCATAACTATATCGAAGTTTAGTATAGGTTCGTTTTTCAAGTACAAACATTCTAGCGGCACTGTGAAACGCAGTGTTGCTAGAAATATACGAAATGTGATTCTAGCCACACGGCGTTTTACCGTATCGCTAGACCTAACGCATTGATTTACAACCAGATACGTCTTCCGCTTCATATCCCTTATTCTGTACCAGCTTAGGATTTAAATCGATACATTTCTGAGGAATCGGGAAAACGGTGATATATCCGGACGACTTGCCCTTAAGATATGGATAGAGATTGAAGGCATCAGTAAACATACCAAAACGGATAAGGTCCTGACGATGAATATCTTCTCTTGACAATACGGCAAGACGCTCTTCGAGGATACGGTTGAGCGTAGCCCTATGGGCAGGCTTGCCCTGGCGGGCACGAACCATATTCAGTTCAGTTCTGCCATCCTCGCCATTACGGATATTCGCCTCCGACTTCATCAGCAAAACATCCGTATAACGGAACAGAAAATGCGCAGCAGGGGTGCAGGAACTGCCGAGAAGCGCTGTACGACTGCTGGAACTGCAGAAAATCACATCCTCATCCAGAGTATATCCCTCAGCAGCCAGTGCATCACAATAGTAAATACAGGTTTCCCACGCATTCAACTTTTTGCTGCGGTTCTCGCTCGCCTTGAGGTCATTCAGCAGGGAGGCACCGTCGGCTGTCTGCACCATAAAATCAATATTACGGCCTCTAGGACGCTTCTTATACCCCTTGGTCCAATCATCAAATGTATAGATTTCAGCATTCAATGCCATCTTTGCTAAAAGATAGTTGACCACCGGCTTCGTGATACGACCAGAATATCTGCCCTCCTTAGCGCTATGCTGTGTGGAGAGATAAGGTAGAACCTGCTGTAACTCACTGAAAACAAACTGAAAAACCTCACTTCTCTCACTTTGAGAAGAAAGATAGGCATCAGTAAAGGAAGCTGTGGAGTCAGACTTTGCAGAGGCATAAATAGCAGATTCTTCCGAAGACAAAACCACCGGAACACGCCCAAACTTATCCATCGCCTCATAATAGAGCAAGGCTCTGACAGCTCGCACCTCAGCCTTCAACTGGTCCTTCTGGTCGGCAGTAATCAGCGAGGCGTTGACATCAATGAAATCAAGGGAATGATTGGCAAGAGAAATACCCTGATAGATATATTCCCAAGTATGATAAAGCGGGTCGGCATCAGAAGTTTCCAGGCTGTCCTTACCTATATAATCATATAGGGGCGCTACGGCATTGGAATAAATTTCGGACACAGAACCATTGATAGCATCCTCGCTGAGCAGATTCTTCTGCTGCTCATTCTGACACGAAGAGAATGCTAGCATAGTCCCCAAAAAGAAGACCCAAATGTATAGACGACAAATATTCTTGACCATATCTTCGTTTTATTTAGGTTCAATACAATTACAGCTGCAAATTTAATAAAAAAGAATGATATAAAGACTGAAAGCTTGAAAAAACTTACGAAAATTTTGCGCTTTCGGTTATTATTGCTAACTTTGCATCCAGTTAGCAGAGCGCTGACGAAGGGGTGTCTTCACACAAAGCCCCTTATATAAAGGTTTTAATTTAAATAAATGAAAAGATTCAACGGGATCACACTCGGTGTAGCGTTTTGCTCTTTGGCAAGCCAAGCTGCACTGGCACAGACTAAAATCGACACCACACAGGTGCAACATTTGAATGAAGTAATCGTAAAAGGCGTACGTGCCACAAAAGAAGCTCCATACGCCATTGCCAACATCAAGAAATCAGAACTCCAACAATTCTCTAGTACTGGTAAAGAATTGCCTTTCCTCCTTTCTCGAACACCAGGCATCCTGGCTTGGGGCGAAAATGGTATCGGAACGGGTACTACCTATATGCGTATCCGTGGTGCTGCTGGTAGCCGCATCAACGTCACACTCGATGGCGTGGCACTCAATTCCCCTGAAGACCAGACCGTTTTCTGGGCTAACATGAACAGTTATGCTTCGCTTCTGGGCAGTGTTCAGGTGCAGCGTGGTGTAGGTTCTTCAACCAACGGTGATGGTGCCTTTGGTGGTAGCATCTCTATGGCGACAGCCGCTCCTTCGCTCATTCCTATGGCAGAATTGACGGGTTCTTACGGTACTTACAACACTTACAATACAGGCGTAAGCTTCTCTACCGGACTGATAGGCAATCACCTGATTTTCGATGGTGCCTATCACGAGACAGCAACAGATGGTTATATCAACGGAACAGATGGCAGATCTGGCTCTTACTATGGTGGACTGACCTGGCTGGGAGATAACTTCAAGATCAGCTATAAGAACATCGGCAACTTCGAGAAGACCGGACAGGCTTGGAATGGTGTTTTGGGCGGTGACTACAACACCAACTTCACATTGATGGATGACGGAATACGCACCTATAAGGATATGTACGAAGCAGGTCTCGGCAAATTCAATGTTCTAACTGGCGATTTGGTGCGCAATGGAAAGGGCGATTATACCATCAAGCCATATACCCTCAGAAACGGCAACAAATGGGAGAAAACTACGGATAATTTCTATCAGAATCACAATATCCTCTCTGCAGCCTGGGCTCCAAATAGCCACTGGAGCCATAACATCGCCCTGCACTATACCTATGGTTACGGCTACTACAAGGAGTTCAAGAATCAGTATAAGTTTGCCAAGTTCGGACTCGTTTACAAGGATGCAGAGGGCAACAAGGTGAAGCTGTCTGACTTTATCCGCAAGAAGGGATTGACCCAGAACACCTACGGCATGGTATACAACACCAACTACAAGGATGAACACTGGGACGTAATCGGCGGTTTGAATCTCCAGCAGTTCCGTGGCAACCACTGGGGATATCTTACTTATATCGCCAATCAGGATGCAGAAAAGCAGTTCCTCGGCAGCAACGGCAAGTATAAGTACTATGATTCTGATGCCCACAAATACGACTACAGCGCCTTCATCAAGGCAAACTATCGCTTTGCAGACTTCTGGAATGTATTTGCAGACCTGCAATACCGCCGTGTGGAATACAAGACCGATGGTATCAACGATAAGTTTATCGCCCAGAAAGACGGCAGCTACAAGAATCAGGAATTGAACATCGACGAGAAATTCAATTTCTTCAATCCTAAGGCAGGTATCAGCTTCAACAAGGACGGTCACAAGGCTTACGCTTCCGTGGCTTACAGCAACCGTGAGCCGGAGCGCAACAACTATACCGACAACCTCAACTATCCTTTCCCTAAACAGGAGAAGTTGCTCGATATGGAATTCGGTTATCAGTATGAAGGAAACAACTGGCATGCAGGTGCCAACTTCTACTACATGGATTACGACAACCAGCTGGCTCAGACAGGACAATTGAGCGAAATCGGTGAGCCATTGACCACCAATATCAAGGATTCTTATCGCATGGGCGTAGAACTGACAGCAGGCTGGGCTCCTTTGTCATGGTTGTCTTTGGAAGGAAATGCAGCTTTGAGCAAGAACAAAATCAAGGATTTCGATGAGTATGTAGATAATTGGGATGGTGATGCTTTGAAGATACACTATGACAATTCAACCTTGTCATATTCTCCATCAGCTATTCTGAATGGTTTCATCGACCTGCACTATGCCGGATTCTCTGCAACCTGGCACACCAACTTCGTAAGCAGTCAGTATCTCGACAATTCTGAGAGCAAAGACCGTTCCCTGCCAAGCTATTCACAGAGCGACCTAAGCCTCAACTATCAGACAAGCGCAGCTAAGCATCTGGGAATCAAGCAGATGATTTTCGGTTTTGATATCAACAATATCTTCAACCGTCATTATGCTGCGAGCGGTTCCGTATGGTATAATGCGGTAAGTCAGAGTGCCGGTTACACTCAGGATCACCGCCTCAGTGCCATCAGCTATATTCCTATGGCAGGCACCACTGTGATGAGACATGTAACATTGAAGTTCTAATCATCACGGTTTCTAGAAAGTAGATTCAAAAACTAAAACATCATGATGGATTATATTGCATCACATGGTTTAGACATCTTTACCACGGTACTCGGCTTGATTTACATCTTGCTGGAGTACCGTGCCAGTATCTGGCTTTGGGCAGTGGGCATCATCATGCCAGCCCTGGATGTCTGGCTTTATTGGAGTCATGGTCTTTATGGCGATGCGGGTATGGCAGTGTATTATACGGTGGCAGCCGTCTATGGCTATGCGGTATGGAAATTCGGCAAGAAACACAATCAGAAGGAGAAAGAAGAGCTTCCAATAACTTATATGAAAAAATCGCTCTATCTCCCTACCGCTATTTTCTTCATGGCAGCATGGGGAATCACCTATTATATTCTGATTACCTTCACCAACTCCACGGTGCCGTTGCAGGATAGCTTCACCAATGCTCTGAGCTTTGTGGGTCTATGGGCCTTGGCACGTAAATACATAGAACAATGGTTCTTCTGGATTCTTGTAGATGCCGTTTGCTGCTATCTCTATATAGTAAAAGGTATCCCATTCAAGGCTGGGCTCTATGGTCTCTACGTCATCATTGCCGTAGCCGGATATTTCAAATGGAAGAAGATGATGAAAACAGAGCAAAAAGAAAACTAAGCATAAAACTCAAAGTAAAAAGGAAGCCTGAGCATATACAAAAATGCTCGACTTCCTTTTATTTCATTTATATAAACAGAACCACTATACCAAGGTTCCGTGCATTTCTAACCTCTTTTTATCTTCAATCCGTTCTCGATACTGCTGATCTCATCACTGAATGCAGCATCAACCTTCAATCGTTCCTCAACCTTGGAACAACTGTGGATAACTGTACTATGATCGCGATTACCAACGAGTTTGCCGATACGTGATGCAGGCATCTTGGTAAATTTCTGCGCCAAATACATGGTTACCTGTCGTGCCACCACATAATCACGCTTACGGCTCTTACTGTTCACGGCCGTAACAGTTACATTATAATGGTTACAAACGGTTTCCACGATGTCATCGATAGTGAGCGGTTTATCATCCACCTTCACAGCACGCTTGATGACACGCTCAGCCAATCGGATATCAATATGACTGTTGTACACGATGCTATATGCCAACAAACCATTGATGGCACCCTGCAAATCGCGCACACTTCCATTGCAGGTCTGAGCGATAAAAGACACAACATCATTAGGAATCTTCAATCCATCATGACGAACCTTATTGCTGACAATATCCTCACACAACTCTACATTAGGCTTTTCAAGCTCGCATACCAAACCACAGGAGAAACGGGTAATCAAACGGTCTGGCATATCCTTCAACTCTACCGGTGGACGGTCGCTCGCCAATATAATGCGCTTTCCATTACGGAAGAGATGATTGAAAATATGGAAGAAGGTGTTCAATGTCTTAGCTTTTCCTGCCCAATCCTGAATATCATCCACAATCAGAATATCAATAGACTGATAGAAATTGATGAAATCATTGCTGGAATTGTGCAAGATAGCATCCGTATATTGAGTCTGGAAAAGACGGGCACTGACATAGAGCACACGCTTCTGAGGATATATCTGCTTAGCCTTCAAGCCGATAGCATTCACCAAATGCGTCTTGCCACTACCCGATGGACCATAAATGAACATAGGGTTGAACTGAGTGGTATTAGGATGCTCAGCAATAGACAATCCCACAGAACGAGGCAACTTATTACTCTCGCCCTCTACATAATTACTGAATGTAAGCTTTGGATCGAGCTGGGTATCAATGTCATCCTGCTGCTGAAGAGCCTCAGGTACGACACCTTGGGCTTGAGCCAGCTTCGCTTTTCTGTTGCGCTCAGCAACATCTTCGTCTGCCGGATCAGCCTCCAAATCTTGTGCCAGCTTATGTTCCTTATCGGTAACAACACGATAAGTGAGTCGGATTCCGTCGCCAAAATTGCGATGTAGCACCTTACTCAACAAGCCAACATAGTTCTGTTCCAAGTATTCGTAAACAAACGGACTTGGAACTTGCACCAACAAAGTCTTTGTCGATGGCTTGTACGACTCAAAGACTATTGGCTTAAACCATGTATTATATTGCTGCTCTGACACATTATCCTTTATGAGCAAAAGACTATTATCCCAAAGCGCTTTCGGACTTGCTAACATTACTCTTCTATATTAATTTATTTTAGATTTTGATTGTACTCACACCACTAAAGATGCGAAATCAGTTGCAAAATTATAAAAAAAATCGGAGAACAGCAAATCTCCTTATTTAATTAATTTTAATATATTATGTATAACCAACTGATATTCTGCATCTTACAAAGTTATCCACAATCATTCATATTCTTGCAGTGAAACATTTATGTAACAACCCCGAAATAGCTAACCAACAAACAGTTTGGCAGTTATCCCGGGGCGTGAAACATCTATCTTATTATTTAGATAATATTTATATAAGCAAAATCAAGTTTACTTATCTTTTTTTCCAAATATTGAGAAATGCACATAGCGCTTAGGATGCGCCTTCAAATCTATCATCAATGAATCAGCATGACTCATGGTTGAGTTCAAATTCTCATAGAGTTGAGTATCATTCATCAACAAACCGAGAGTTCCCTTATTGCTATTCAGCTTCTCAGTAAACTGCTGCGCATTTTCCAAGGTAGCATTCACCTTGTTCAATGTCCCCTGTACATCTAATGCAGCCAAATTGGCTGTCAATTTATTGGTATTATCAAGCACGCCATTCGCCTTACCAATCATACCAGGCACCTGCTTGTTCAAACCAGCCATCAAGGTATTCAACTCACGGGTAGAAACCGTCAAGTTGCTGGTAATGGTCTCAGCGTTATGAAGTGTAGCCGCCAAAGCAGGATCTGCCAGGAGAGCATTCACGCTGGTCAAGATAGAATCGAGCTTAGGCAACATCTTTTCCATAACAGGAACTAGCTGTTCTGCCTTTCCCACGATGCCTGCATTGATGGAGCCTGGAATGGTTCCACCCGGTTCTATACGCTCACGTGGATTATTAGCCAGGAGCAGGTTCACCTGAAGGTTGCCCATCATATCTTTAGAAATCTCAGCCTTACTGCCAGCTGGAATTCTCAGATCCTTGATAATATCAGCCGTTACTCTGATAGGTCCGTTTTCCTTGTAGTCGTAGCTGATGGCATCCACAGTACCCACCTTGTAACCATCCGCATAGATAGGCGTAGAAGCACCCAATCCCTGGATGTTGTCAAACGTCATATAATAGGCGTTGTTGGTAGAAAACAGATTGATGCCTTTCAGAAAGTTAATTCCGAAATACATAATCAAAATACCTACAATAGCAACCAGCGCTATCTTTATTTCCTTTGTCAGTTTCATTCTTATTTATTTTTATTCTGCTTAAATTCACGTATCGCCTGATTTACATCATACTTCTGTCCATTTTTGAAAGCAATGATGAAAGCCTCAGGGAATTTTTCCTGCAAACTCTTACGCAAACGATATACCTCATTATAATTGGTAGAAGAACCCATGGTATACTTCACCAGATTACCTTCCCGGAAAAACTCATAATCAGTCTCTCCCTTGAAGTGAGCATCTCCCTTGCGAAGGATACGATCACCTACAAAGATCTGAAGCTTGAAAACAGGAGCATCCTTGGGTTCAGACTTTTTCTGAACTTCGTTTCTCTTCCGAGGGTCGCTTTTTTTCTGAACTCCAACATTCTTCTGAGGTTCGCTTCTCTTCTGAACATCTGTATTCTTCTTAGGTTCATCCAGAGTTTGAGGTTCTTCCTCCTTCAATTGCTCTACATCACCAGTCTGTAATGGGCGATAAGGTACTGTGACCCTCTTATCGTATTTATTTCGATATTGAGCAAAACCATCATAAATAGCTCTCGCGATATCATTAACACGATCAGAATTATTGAGAATTCTTTCCTCATCAGGTGTTGTGATGAATCCCAACTCAATCAAGCAACTAGGCATAGACGTTTCACGCAACACCAGGAAACCAGCCTGATGAACTCCCTTGTCTGGACGATTGGCATTATCGCAAACCTTACGCTGTATCATTCTTGCCAATTCTACACTGCGCTCCATATTCTTGCCCTGTATGAATTCGAAGATGATATAACTCTCCGAAGATTTCGGGTCGAATCCCTGATAAGCCTGCTTATAGTCCTTCTCCATCGAAATTACAGAGTTCTCTCGCATAGCCACATCAAGATTATCCTTGGCACGGTGCATACCGAGCGTATAGGTTTCAAATCCACGTGCTATCTTACCTGCAGGCAAAGCATTGGTATGCACAGAGATGAAAAGGTCAGCATTGGCACGATTGGCGATATTGGCACGTTCTATCAAAGAGACAAACTTATCCGTCTTACGCGTATAAATCACTCTTACCTCTGGCATATATTTCTCGACATATTTGCCGAATTGTAACGCCACAGCCAGGTTGATGTTCTTTTCCATGGAAATAGTACCACGCGCACCCGCATCATGACCGCCATGTCCTGCATCTATCACAAGTGTAAAGTTTCTATTGGCAGCGAACGAAGTCAATGCCAACATCCACAATACCACCCATATCAGTGTTATTTTTTTATACATACTTTCTGATGACTTTGCAAAATTACTATTTTATTATCAGAAAACCTAAATAAACTATAAAGTTTTATCATTTGTTAATACAACTTCAACTCCTGCACCGTCGCAATCAGCTCCAAAAGGAGGATTCACTTTAGTAATGGACAGTTGTATTTGACAAATAGCAGAATATTCTGAAAAGAGTCTTTTACCGATTCTTCCCGCTACATGTTCCAGCAGTTTACTTGGTATAGCCATCTCCTCTTTGATGATTTCATACAATTCTGCATAATTGATGGTAGCAGACAACTCATCCGTTTCCATGGCACCAGTGAAATCATAATCTACAGTCAGATTCACAACATAGTCATTGCCGACAGTTCTCTCCTGCTGCAACACACCATGAAAAGCATGGAAACGAACATTCTTCAAATAAATTCTACTACTAACAAGCATAGTTAATTCATAAATAGTTTAGTCTTCTGATTCAATAATCCCCAGTATTAAGCCTCTTCCTCCATGTCATCGTCACCCTTGTCAAAGGCACTTCCATCATTGAGGTATCTCTTGAGGGCTTTCTCAACACCCTTCTTCCAGGTATTGATGCTATCTGAGGTAAGCTGAAGCTGGTTTACGAGCTTGATAACATGCTCAATAGGCATACGATAACGCAGCACACCGGAAATCAACTTGGCGTAATTCCAGTATTCCGGGTTGAACTTCTCGCTAAGACCTTCAATAATCATCTTGTAACCACGCTTGTTGACAAACTGGAAGTCATAACGCTTCACACCATCCTCAAGAACGGTCTTTACTATTTTACCCTTAGTAACCGACTTAGGCAGCATGATTCCTTCATCCTCATCCTGTAAACCAGTAAAGATTTCGTAAGGATGTCCATGGAGCAATCCAACAAGAGCCACCCACTTTTCCTTATTATTCTGATACCTTACGACATCACATTCCAATTCTCTTGGACGCACCTCTACAACCTCTTCTGGTGCATAAGGAATCTGGGTTTCCTCGGAAACTACTTTCAGCAGCTGATCATGCATCTTACTCCAGTCTGCCGGACGTACTTCATATTGTTTATGAAGAGCAGCTAAATTGGTTTTCAACTCATCCAACAAGACCTTAGTAGCCTCTTCAAAAGTCATATTTTCTTTATTCATTCTATCAAACGTTTAATATTATGGTGCAAAATTAAGATTTTATTTCTAAAATATGAAACGTTTTACCATATATTTCACTAAAAATATAAAAGATATGTGCCATTTAGGAAAACTTTCACTAACTTTGCATCAAAATAGGGCTCTAAAACAACACAGAGTTACTTTATATTATAAGGTATAATAACATAAATATAATTAAGGTATAATAACATAAACAGGAAAGTTATGACATCAATCAAGAACAGAACAAGCATTAGAAAATATTCAACGAAGGAAGTTTCAGACGAACTTCTGAATCAATTGCTGGAAGAGGCAATGCGTACCCCTACAATGGGTAATCTTCAGCTTTACAGCGTTGTCGTTACCCGCAGTGAGGAAGGCAAGAAGGCATTGGCACCAGCTCATTTCAACCAGCCAATGGTGACTGGTGCCCCTGTCGTACTCACCATCTGTGCCGATTATCGTCGCACCACCCTATGGGCAGAGAACCGCAAGGGAACTCCTGGCTATGACAACATTCTCTCTTTCATGAATGCAGCTACAGATGCTCTTCTCTTCACCCAGACTTTTACCAATCTGGCAGAAGAGGCAGGACTCGGCACTTGCTTTTTGGGAACAACGGTCTATATGCCAAAGATGATTATTGATACATTGAAGCTTCCTAAACTCGTGATGCCGGTAGCTACATTAACCATCGGTTGGCCAGATGAACAACCAGCCCAGACCGACCGTCTGCCATTACGCAGCATCGTTCACAATGAAACCTTTGAAGATTATACTCCAGAAAAAATAGATGATTTCTATGCAGAAAAGGAATCCCTGGAAGAGAACAAGGAATTTGTCCGCATCAACAATGTAGAGACTCTCGCACAGGTTTTCACAGACATCCGTTACACCAAGAAAGACTGTGAGGCGATGAGTGAAGGATTCCTGGATGCCTTGAAACAGCAAGGATTTATTTAAAGGTAAAAAAGTAAAAAGGTAAAAAGGTAAAAAAGCCTAGCGGAATGTTAGCCTGCGAGGTGCCCTTTTTACCTTTTTACCTTTTTACTTTTTTACCTTTAAAGGCCTTTTTTACCTTTTCATTATTCAACCACAATTGGCTTGTACTTTGGTACCAATGCCTTCATGATGCACCAACCTACGAGATAAGCAACACTACAGATGCAGAATACGATCATGTAAGCACCTGGCTTGCCATCAAATCCCATGAAGCTGAAGGCAGAACCCTGACCCTCTGCGTAGGTAAAGAGCATACCAGAACCCTTGTTGATAAGGAATGAACCAATACCACCAGCCATTGCACCAATACCTGTAATAGTAGCAACAGTTGACTTAGGGAACATATCACCAATGGTAGAATAAAGGTTAGCTGACCAAGCCTGATGACCTGCACCGAGCAAACCGATGATGATAGCTGGCCACCATGCACTGTACTCACCCATAGGCTGAGCTATCAGACCGAGCAATGGGAAGCAAGCGAAGATCAACATCGCACGCATTCTACCGATATATGGATTCATACCCTTCTTGTCAACAAAGTAAGTTGGCAAATAACCACCACCAATACTCAATACGGTTACAATCGCATAGAGAGTGAAGATGAGAGCAATACCCATACCTGAGTCTGAAGAGTAACCATACTGATCAGAGAAGTAAGCTGGAGCCCAGAAGAGGAAGAACCACCAAACACCATCAGTCATCAACTTACCAACGATGAATGACCAGGTCTGACGATAGCTAAAACACTTGAGGAAGCCGATAGTCTTCTCCTCAGCTGCCTCTGTAGCCTCAGCTTTCTCAGCCTCAACTTTATCAAGATCTTCATCCTGTTCAATGTAAGTAAGCTCAGCCTTGTTTACATGCTTGCTCAGAGATGGCTTCTCATAAAGCCACATCCAGAGACCCATCCATACATAACCGAGCACACCGATGATGATGAAAGCCCACTCCCATCCCATGCTGCGAGCCAACAAAGGAATAGTAGCAGGAGCAGCCAAGGCACCTACAGAAGCACCACTATTGAAGATGGCTGTAGAAAACGCACGGTCCTTCTTTGGGAAGTACTCTGCTGTTACCTTGATAGCAGCAGGGAAGTTTCCTGCCTCACCCACTGCAAGGATTAAACGGCAAGAAAGGAACAACCATACACTGATAGTAGCGATGGCAACGGCTGCATCACTACCAGCCTGTACCATGCGAAGAGCTTCGATAGAATCGTAACCCTCCATCTGCATAGCTACCCAACCACAACCAGCGTGCATAACAGCACCAGTAGACCATACAAAGATGGCGATAAGATAACCCTTCTTGGTACCCATCCAGTCTACAAACTTACCAGCAAAGAGGTTAGCGATGGCATAGAAGATAGAGAAAAGACCGGTAATCGTACCATAGTGATCATCTGTCCAGTGGAATTCTGGAGCGATGAAGTCTTTCCATGTTAATGACAGAACCTGACGGTCCATGTAATTGACTGTGGTAGCAATGAAAAGCAACGCACAGATAACCCAACGGAAGTTGGACATTTTACTCGTTGAAATAGGACTCATTTGTCTAAGTTTTTAAGCGTTATATTATACTTATTATTTATTTCAGTTATTAGACGGCAAAGCCTGGCTTGTGTCATCAAGCCAGGTTGCCTTTATTTTTCACTCTATTATTCCAATGTAGGGATTTTAACTACCTGCATATCGTTGTAGATAAGGTTTTCACCAGCCATACCCCAGATAAAGGTATAGTTGCTTGTACCTGCAGCGCAGTGAATAGACCACTCAGGAGCAATAACTGCCTGCTCGTTGTTCAACCAGATTGGACGTGTCTCCTGTGGTTCACCCATGACATGGAGAATCTTCTGACCCTCTGGTACATTATAATAAAGGTATGTCTCCATACGACGGAGATGAGTATGAGCAGGCATGGTATTCCATACAGAACCCTCCTTCAACTCGGTTACACCCATCTGCAATTGGCAAGTACGAACACCAGCCACACCATCAATAATCAACTGATGGATAACGCGGTCGTTGCTCTCCTTCAAGCTACCAGCCTTGATGTTGTTGGCATCCTTCAAAGTAACCTTCTTGGTTGGGAATGTCTGATGAGCACAAGCACTGTTCATATAGAACTTAGCTGGCTTAGCAGCGTCCTTGCTGCTTACCTCGATGTTCTTAGCGCCACGACCTACGTAGAGAGCCTCCTGGAAACCAAGAGTATATTTCTTGCCATCTACGGTAACAGTACCCTCACCACCGATGTTGATGATACCCAACTCACGGTTGTCGAGCAGATTCTTCTGATCGTTTGGCTTATCTGTATAGAGAGGAGCGATAGAAGTCAACTTCAAAGGAGCTGTTGTTGGCTCTGCACCGCCGATGAGGAAACGGTCGAACATGGTGTATGTCCAGTTCACCTCGCCTGGAGCGAACACCTTCTCAATAGCGAACTCGCTGCGGAGGCGATCTGTTGTATAATGCTTGGCATCCATAGGATTGCTCGCATAACGAACGTTATAGTTAGTGTAGGCATTTTCTGCCTTCACTTCGTATCCACACTTACCACACTGGCCAAAAGCCTGACTTGCTGTTAATACCATTGCTGCTAATATTAATGTTAATTT
>CAKPWR010000049.1 GCA_934196725.1 uncultured Prevotella sp. | reverse complement strand
AAGTTCTTCAAGGAGAACTGCCTCGTTGACCAGGAGTTCCAGTTCGGTGATGGCGACAAGCAGACTGTTGCTCAGTATCTCGCTTCTCAGAGCAAGGATCTCAAGATCGTTGCTTACAAGCGCTTCACACTCGTTGCTGAGTAATCTCTTTTGCTCACAATGCAACCATTAATTTGACTTATAGTTAAATTAGAATATCCGGGAGTTATGGAGTTAAAGCTTTGCTTTGCTTCTGACTCCCTTTTCTTTTTATATCAAATTTTTGAGTTATGAAGATATTTGCTATCGGTATGAACTATACCGAACACAATAAATCGCTCCATGGTACGTTATCTAAACCAGAGCGTCCTGTTATCTTTACGAAAGCAGACTCGGCACTTCTCAATAACGGCAAGCCTTTCTTCATCCCTGACCATCTGGGAAGAATAGAATATGAGACTGAACTGGTGGTGAGAATCTGTAAGTTGGGCAAGACCATTCCGCAGCGTTTCGCTCATCGCTATTATGATGCGGTGACTGTGGGTATCGACTTTACGGCCCGCGAGATGCAGAAGAAGCTGAGAGAGGCTGGCCAGCCATGGGAGCTTGCCAAGGGATTTGACGGTTCGGCTGCCATCGGTGAATGGGTGGATATCCAGAAGTTCCGTGACATCCAGGCCATCCATTTCCATCTCAACATCAACGGCGAGAACGTGCAGGAGGGCTGTTCGAGCGATATGCTCTACAAGGTAGATGAAATCATCTCCTACATCAGCCAGTACTTCACGCTGAAGACGGGTGACCTGCTCTATACAGGCTGTCCGACAGGTTGTGGACCGGTGAAGATTGACGATCATCTGGAGGGTTATCTGGAAGATAGAAAGGTGCTCGATTTTATGTGTAAATAATTATAATTTTGACTTCTTGATAGGAATATATGAATATAAGTAGAATATTTAGAACTTTGTGGATCTGGCTTTTCCTTATGCTGATGGCACTGCCTGTCTCCGCACAAAAATTCTTTAACCTCACTTCTGATGAAGTGAAGGTAGACTCCGTATTGCCGCAATTCATATATTCCTATCCGCTGGAGGGTAATTATCAGGATTCCATTTATACCGTAGAACTGAAATATCCGGAATATATCGATATGTCGGCAGACGACATTGCACATTATAATCATATATCAGGTGCGATGTTGCCAACACAGATTGTCGTGAACCGGAAAGTTACGGAATCACGCAAGAAGGGTTTCCTGATAGTAACTTTGTCTCCTCTGGTATTTAGAGAAAACAAATATCAGGCATTGGTGAGCTTCATGCTTGATATCAAGGCTCGTCCATTGAAGCGTGCGCAGTTGAAAGCCCGCATGAAAAGCCGTGCAGAGGAGGAATCTGCTTCTCTTTATGCCGACCATTCTGTATTGGCGTCGGGTAGATGGGCAAAGATAAGAGTGAGCGAGTCGGGTGTGCATCAACTGACGGATGCCGTTGTGCGCCAGGCTGGTTTCTCTAATATAAATAAGGTGAAGATCTATGGCTATGGCGGTAATCTACAGAATGAAGCGCTTATAGCCGACGAATTGAAGGCTCTTGATGATTTGCAGGAAGTGCCACAATGTATTGTGGATGGCAAGCACTATTTTTATGCCAAAGGTCCTGTAAGCTGGAAAGACAAGACAGCTACCCAGCGCATCCGCAATCCATATTCTGACTACGGATATTATTTTATCACCCAGACCGAGGATGAAGTGGCTCAGATAGATTCGGCATCATTTGTTTCTACTTATTATCCATTGGCAGATGACTATCATTCTCTCTATGAGAAGGATGGATACAGCTGGTTCCCTGGAGGCAGAAATCTCTTTGACCCTACTGAGGTGCCACTGGAAGGCAAACAGGAAGTGGTCATCGTCAATGAGACGGGAAGCAGTAACGGAAAATTGACCGTTGGAGTTACGATGGGCGTCAATGGTACGGTAGAAGTACTGAAGAATGGAGTCAGCCTGGGTACGATCAACTTGCAGAAGACGGGTGTCACTGATATCCCTTATCAGATGGCAGTAGAGAATTTTGCCACCTATCCTCTGAAAGATCTCTCAGAAAAGGATACAATTACCCTCTTGCCGAAGACGGGAGGCGTCATGCATCTCGACTATGTGGCTATGACATGGGAAAAGCCGATTCCTTTCTCTGGATTCAACGGTAAAGTACCTGCTGCACAGTATGTATATGGTATTACCAATCAGGATCATCATGCGGATGGAGCGGCTGATATGGTCATCATCATACCAACATCGCAGAAATTACTGAAACAAGCTAAAAGACTGAAAGAATTTCATGAAACCCATGACGGGTTGAGAGTAACGATAGTACCTGCTGATGAACTCTATAATGAGTTTGCCAGCGGAACACCCGATGCCAATGCTTATCGCAGATATCTGCGTATGCTCTATGATAAGGCGAAGACAGAGGCTGATATGCCTAAGTATCTTCTGATGTTCGGCGATTGCGTTTGGGACAACCGTATGCTGACTTCAAGCTGCAAACAACTGAATCCTGACGATTATCTGCTTTGCTATGAGAGCGAAGAGTCTTTCTGCAAGGTGCATTGCTTCGTGAGTGACAGCTGGTTGGGTATCTTGGGAGAAGGCAAGGGATTGGAACCGCGGTCGGAACTTCAGGATGTGGGTGTGGGACGTTTCCCTGTAACCTCCATGGAAGAAGCCAAGATTATGGTAGACAAGACCATCAACTATGCCGACAATCAGAATGCCGGGTCATGGCAGAACACCCTGATGTTCATGGGTGATGATGGCAACAACAACCTGCACATGAAAGATGCCAATGAGGTAGCTGATTTTATCTCAGCTCTTTATCCGGGTTATCTTATCAAGAAAGTGATGTGGGATGCTTATACCCGCGTCACCACTTCTACGGGTAATACTTATCCGGAGGTAACCAAGATCATCAAGCAACAGCAGGCTGCGGGTGCATTGATTATGGATTATGCCGGACATGCCAGTGAAACCCAGGTATCACATGAGAACGTGTTGAAAATTACCGATTTCAAGGATTTCCGCAATACCAATCTGCCTTTGTGGGTTACTGCCTGCTGCGACATCATGCCATTTGATGGAGTGACTTCCAATGTGGGTGAAGAGGCGGTGCTGAATCCGAATGGCGGTGCCGTGGCTTTCTATGGTACTACCCGTACGGTTTATGCCTTGGAGAATAAGTATATCAATCGCGCCTTTATGCGCAGAGTGCTCAGCTATGTGGATGGTAAGCCGATTACATTGGGTGAGGCGCATCGTCTGGCTCAGAACGATATCATGATGGGCTCCGTGGTGCAGGGAGAGCAGGACAATAAGGAGAACCACCTGCAATATTCCCTGTTGGGAGATCCCGCCCTGTCGCTCAATTTGCCACAAATGAAGATAGTTGTAGATTCTATCAATGGGGTTCATACCCGGCAGACGGATGCCGTAGCAAAGCTGAAGGCTGGCTCGATAGCCAGAATCGCAGGACATATTGAAGGTGTTGATGACTATCAGGGCGTGGTAACGGCAACGGTACGCGACTCCAGGGATCTGATTACATGCAGGATGAATGATACTTCCAAGGATGGAGCATCAGAGGCTTTCAAGTTTTATGATCGTCAGAAGACATTGTTCCATGGCTCGGATAGCGTAAAGGACGGTAAGTTTGCCTTGTCGTTTGCTGTGCCAAAGGATATCAATTATTCTGATAGTGCGGGTCTGGTCAATCTCTTTGCCATCAATATCGACAAGAATCAGCTGGTACAAGGATATTCTGATCAGTTCCTGGTAGGTGGCAGTGAGGAGATGGAGAACGATTCAATAGGGCCTTCTATCTATTGCTATCTCAATTCTCCTTCTTTCGTGGATGGAGGAAATGTGAATGCTACTCCATATTTCGTGGCGCAGATTGCTGATAAGGACGGTGTAAATGCGGCAGGAAGTGGAATCGGGCATGATCTGCAGCTCGTGATAGATGGAGATTTGTCAAAGACCTATGTGCTCAACGATAATTTCGTCTATGATTTCGGTACCTATACAAGTGGTTCCACTTATTATAGCATACCGGAACTGGAGCCGGGAAAGCATCAGCTGATGTTCCGTGCATGGGATATTCAGAACAACAGTTCTACGGTAAGGTTGAACTTCAATGTGGTGAAAGGCCTGACACCGAATCTCTTCAATGTGGGCGTGACAGAAAATCCTGCCCGGACTTCTACTACCTTTATCATTTCTCATGATAGGGCAGAGAGCAATATGGATGTGCTGATAGAACTCTATGATACTTCTGGACGTCAGATATGGAGACATGCAGAAAGTGGAGTTCCAACTTCTCAGACTTATACCGTGAAATGGGATTTGACGGTAGATGGAGGACGTCCATTGTCGACAGGTGTTTATCTGTATCGGGTGAAGATTGCTACTGAGGGTAGCAGTTATGCATCAAAAACCAGGAAACTGATAGTAATCAAATAGATAATATAAAAAAATAAATATAATATGAACCAGACATTCAAAATACTCATAGTGGGAATCCTCTCTTGTCTGTCTTTGGGAGTGAAGGCGGCAGATGATGATGATACAAAGGAAAAGTTGTTCAATCCTGTAAGTTATGCGGTCATTTCGCAGACGATTGCTCCTGATGCGCGTGGAGGTGGCTTGGGTGATGTCGGTGCTGCTACCGACCCTGATGTCAACTCTCAGTATTGGAACCCTGCCAAGTATCCGTTCAATATTTCGCGTGCAGGCGTCTCCTTGAACTTTACCCCTTGGCTGCGTTCCTTGGTTAACGATATGAACCTCGCCTATCTGTCTGGTTATTACCGTATTGGCGATTATAGTGCTGTGTCGGCATCTTTGCGATATTTTAATATGGGTGAGGTATATACCGACGATCCAAGTGTCAATGCGAATGCCACGACCATCAATCCATACGAAATGTCATTTGACGTGGCTTACTCAATGATGCTGAGTGAAAAATTCTCTTTGGCAGCTGCTATCCGCTGGATTTATTCGGATATGCGTTTCGGTTACAAGGAGGATAGTTCTCCGGCTTCAGCCTTTGCTGCTGATATTGCTGCTTATTATCAGAATTATGTGAATATAGGTCAGCGTGAATGCCAGTTGGGTATCGGTCTTGACATCTCCAATATCGGTAGTAAGATTACTTTCAGCGGTGATGAGTATAGCGAGTTCCTGCCTGCCAATCTTCGTCTGGGAGCATCCTTGATGATTCCTATCGATGAGTACAACCGTATTACCTTGGCTGCAGATGCCAATAAGTACCTTGTTCCTACAGTTCCACAGCAGGAAGAGGGTGAGGATGCGGCAGAATATAAGGATCGCGTGCTTAGAGAATATAATGATGTATCTGCCATCAGCGGAATCTTCAAGAGTTTCAGTGATGCGCCGGGCGGCTTCAAGGAAGAATTGGAGGAAGTCAATTATGGCTTGGGTGCTGAATACGTATACAACGATAAGTTTGCCCTTCGTGCCGGTTATCATCATGAGAGCCAGAGCAAGGGTAACAGAAAGTATTTTACGGTGGGTGCAGGTTTCAAGATGAACGTGTTCTCCCTGGATGCTGCCTATGTTGTGGCTACAGCCAAGAGTAATCCTCTTGATCAGACGCTCCGCTTTACCCTGTCGTTTGATATGGATGGATTGAAGGACCTCTTTAAGAGATAGTGTTGATTTTTTTAATGTTGAATGTTAAATGAATAGTGTTGAATGTTGAATGTTGAATTAGGCTAGCGCCCTTGAGTCCGTTAGGCAAAAATTCAACATTCAACATTCAACATTCAATAAATTTTAGTGATGAATATACGTGTAGGATTTGGATATGATGTCCACAAGTTGGTAGAGAACCGCGATTTGTGGCTGGGTGGCATCAAGATAGATTATGAGTTGGGATTGCTGGGTCACAGTGATGCCGATGTACTGATACATGCCATTTGCGATGCTTTGTTGGGAGCTGCCAATATGCGCGACATTGGTTATCATTTCCCGGATACAGCTGCTGAGACGCTGAATGTGGATTCTAAGATATTGCTGAAAAAGACAATGGATCTGATTGCTGCCAAAGGTTATACTTTGGGGAACATCGATGCTACGGTCTGTGCTGAGCGTCCTAAACTTAATCCGCATGTGCCTGCCATGAAGGCTTGTCTGGCAGAAGTGATGGGAGTTGACGAAGATCAGATTTCCATCAAGGCAACAACTACCGAAAAGCTCGGCTTTACGGGAAGAATGGAAGGAATCTCTGCTTATGCCACAGTATTAATACAAATGGCATAATTACACTCAAAAGCTGTTAAGAACTTTTGATTTAGTCTTATTTGCTTGATGTAAATCAAAAAATATTCAAAAAAAGAGTATTTTATTGATAAAATATTTGGTAGATAGAAAAAATCGTTGTATCTTTGCAGCGTCAAAAGGTTAATAGATTGTTTAGGTTAGTAGTAATAGATTTAGGTTTTTAGTTATTAGGTTTTAAGGTAGATTGTTTAACAGATAATTGATGAAGGTCGTGAGACTATCTTTGATTAGATTTTTAAAGTTAAACATATTGCATGCCACAGCTCGTTGAGAGTTGTGGCATGTTTTTTATGATACTTTTTGGGCGTGTGGAGCTTACATGCGAAACTTGAGTTAATTACTCGGGGTAGCGAATGCTAAATGTGGGAGTTTTTTTATGCATTCCATAAGAAAAACTTTTTTTTCTTTTGTTCGGACATTTTTTTTCGTTACCTTTGCAATCGTTAAATATATAAGCAATGCGAGTACTCATAGTAAATACAAGTGAGAAGGCTGGTGGAGCAGCTGTTGCTGCCAATCGCCTGATGGATGCCCTTAACAACAATGGTGTTAAGGCCAAGATGTTGGTGCGCGATAAGGTGAGCGAGGATATTACGGTTGTGGGATTGTCCCGTTCGCTGAAGTCACAGTGGAGTTTCCTTTGGGAGCGCTGGTGCATTTTCTGGCATTTGCATTTTTCCAAAAAGAATCTCTTTGCCCTAGATATAGCCAATGCCGGTCATGACATCACTTCTCTGCCCGAATTCAAGGAGGCTGACGTGATTCATCTGCACTGGGTGAATCAGGGTATGTTGTCGCTGAAAGGCATCAGGAAAATCATGAATAGCGGTAAGCCGGTAGTCTGGACCATGCACGACATCTGGCCTGCTTCTTCCATCTGCCACCTCACCCTGGGGTGTCATCATTATAATAACGGATGCGGCAACTGCAAGTACCTGCCTCAGGGAGGAGGCAAGAATGATCTGTCGGCTCGTATTTGGAAGAAAAAACAGAAAGTATATAGTGCCGGAAGCATTTCTTTCGTAACCTGCAGCCGCTGGCTGGCTTCCGAGGCAAAGCTCAGTGGACTTCTTGCCGGTCAGAGAATAGAAACCATTCCGAATCCGATAGATACGCATCTCTACCGTCCGGAGGACAAGAAGGAGGCACGCTTACGTACCCTTCTTCCTGAGGACAAGCACATCATATTGTTCATAGCCCAAAAGGCAACCAATCCTTACAAGGGAATGGGTTATCTGATAGAAGCCTGTCAGCTGATGAGCGAGACCTATCCGGAGATGAGAGATGAGACCTGTGTTGCTATCCTGGGCGGTCATGGCGAGGATTTCGAGGGGAAACTGCCTTTCCAAACGATTTCTCTGGGTTATGTGAGCGAGGATAAGCGTATTGTTGACATCTATAACGCCGCCGACGTTTTTGTCTTGCCTTCATTGTCGGAGAATCTTCCGAATACCATCATGGAATCCATGGCTTGTGGGGTGCCTAGTGTAGGTTTCAAGGTAGGAGGCATTCCGGAGATGATAGATCATCGCAAGAATGGCTATGTAGCCAACTACCGGGATGCCAAGGATCTGGCTGCCGGCATTCACTGGATTCTGTTCGAGGCAGACCAGGAGAACATCAAGACCGCATGCCTCCAGAAGGTGATGCACAATTATTCACAACATGCTGTTGCTTTACAATATATAGAGGTGTATAACCAGGCGATGGCTTTCAAACACTACCGTATATGATAAAATTTACAGTTGTTACCTGTACCTACAATGCGGCATCCGTATTGCAGCGTACATTAGACAGTATCCAGCGCCAGACGTATTGTAATATTGAGCATATCATCATGGATGGTGGATCTAAGGATAAGACCCTGTCAATGGTAAGAACCTATCAGCACAAGGCTGAAGCGGGCGAGAATGCTCATCAGATTGTGGTGGTTTCGGAACCTGACAAGGGGCTCTATGATGCGATGAACAAAAGCATTGATCTGGCAACAGGCGATTATCTGGTGTTTATGAATGCCGGTGATGTATTTCCTTCAGATGACACCTTGGAGTTGGTAGAAGGTTGTGTGGGTGAAGGGGAAAATCTGCCGGGTGTTCTTTACGGCGATACCGATATCGTGAATATGGAGGGAAGATTCCTGCGCCATCGCAGACTTGCTCCTCCTAAAAAGCTGTCTTGGCGTTCATTTAAATGGGGTATGTTGGTGTGTCATCAGTCTTTCTATGCCCGTACCGATATCGCTAAGCAGGTACATTACGATTTGAATTATCGGTATTCGGCAGATGTTGATTGGTGCATCCGTATCATGAAGGAGTCTGCACGCAAGCAATTGCCTCTTCGCAATGTGAATGCTGTGATAACCAATTTTCTGGATGGTGGTATGACTAGCCAATACCATCAGGAATCCTTGAAAGAACGCTTCCGTGTAATGAAAACCCACTATGGAATAGTGACAACCCTTTGGATGCATGTGTGTTTTGTTGTGCGTAGCCTTCTAAAAAGGTGAAATTATGCATTTTTGGTTAAAAGGGTGTTGATTTTCCTTGGTTATCCCATATATTATGGAGTAATTAGGAGAAGGGGGTAAATTTTGAGGTGGTAGTATTTGTTGTTGCTTTTCTTGTGTGACAAAACAGTTTTTCCTCCTATTTAAACAGTATTTACCCCCTATTTATCATTTTTTTCCCCTATCTTTGCAATCGAAATAATAAAACAAGTCGACATCATAGTGTGGTGACAAAAGTTAATGTTACTAACACTCAAGATATTTTTTCATAAGAAATTTAAGTTTAGTGTTATCTAGGATTGATATTTAATTTGGTATTTTTGAACCGTAAGTTTCGGTTTGTTTAAGTTCAATAGGTATATAAAATATATCAGGTGAGAAGATTACTTGATTCATATTTTAGGAAAGAAAGCACCAGTCGTGATGACTAGTGCTTTCTTTTTTTATGGAAATGCATGTCTGTTTGCAGTTTTTATTGTATCTTTGCAGCAAAATTAAGAAATAAATGGCAGAAACATTAAAGGAAAAAACAGCAAAGGGGCTCTTTTGGGGAGCTATGAACAATGGGGCGATGCAGGTTATCGGTTTGGTATTCGGCATCGTCCTGGGCAGACTGTTGTCGCCAAGCGATTATGGTATGATTGCCATGATTACTGTTTTTTCTCTGATAGCCAATGCTCTGCAGAATTCGGGCTTCATTACGGCTATCACGAATATCAAGGAACCTACAGATAATGACTATAACTCCGTATTCTGGTTTAATATCTCTGTAGGCGGTTTTCTATACCTGGTACTTTTTCTCTGTGCCCCTCTGATAGCGGGCTATTATCATACTCCGGCACTGGTTCCTCTTTGCCGGTATGCATTCCTTTCACTGTTATTCTCCAGCCTCTGTACGGCTCAGTCGGCTTATCTCTTCAAGCACATGATGGTGAAGCAGAGGGCGCAGTCGGGCATCATCGCCACGCTCTTTTCGAGTGTGGTAGGAGTGATTATGGCGTTTTGCGGCATGTCTTATTGGGCTTTGGCCACCCAGACCATTGTTTACAGCATCGTGAATACGGCGCTGTTCTGGCATTATTCTCCGTGGCGCCCGAGTCTGCGGTTCGATTTCGAACCTATCCGCAGGATGTTCAAGTTCAGTTGCAAGCTGCTGGCTTCCACCATCACCACCCATATCAACAACAATGTGCTGAATATCCTGCTGGGTCATTACTTTACGGCGCATGATACGGGTAACTACAACCAGGCTTCACAGTGGAATTTCAAGGCTTACAGCGTGATACAGGGAATGGTGGATTCGGTGGCTCAGCCGGTGCTGGTAGATCTCCGTGAACAGCCGGGACGCCAGTTGGAAGCCTTGCGCAAGCTGATCCGCTTCACGGCATTCATCTCCTTCCCGCTGATGCTGGGATTTGGAATGGTGGCTAGGGAGTTCATTGTCCTGGCTATCACCGAAAAATGGCTGGCGAGTGCCTTCCTGCTGCAGATACTCTGCGTGAGTGGTGCCATCATTCCGATGAGCCAGCTCATGTCGAGTCTGGTGGTGAGCAACGGCAAGTCGGGTACCTATTTTGGAGTGACCTTTGCCCTGGGTGTGGTTCAGATTCTGACGATGATTCTGATATGGCATTGGGGCATCCGCACGATGGTCATCGCCTACGTGCTGCTGAACATCATCTGGCTCTTCGTATGGCAGTATTTCTCCCGTCGCCTGATAGGCTATCGGGTATGGATGTTCCTGAAGGATATCCTGCCGTTTGCGCTGGCAGCCCTGGCGGTGATGGCGGCTACCTATTTCGCCACGCAGTCTATCCACAATCTGTGGCTGCTCCTGCTTTGCCGCATCCTGATGGCTGTGGTGCTGTACTATCTGGTGATGCGTATTGCCGGTGCCGCCATCCTGAAGGAGTGTATGACTTTCGTGAAGAAGAAAATGGGAAAGAAGTAACCTTGACGGGTTCAGATGAATCAAGCTGAAAAATCAGCGATAAGCAGAAAAAGTTGAAATTTGCAGAAATAATCAGAATGAAGGATGAATACAGATAAGACAGTTTCAATCATCATGGGCACCTACAATGGTGCCGAATATATCCGGGAGCAGTTGGATTCCATACTCTCGCAGACCTATCCCCTGAAGGAAATCATCATCCAGGATGATGGTTCTACGGATGATACGGTGGCGATTTGCACAGCCTATGCCGAGAAGTATCCTATCATACATTTCTCGCGCAATGCCAGTAACCTGGGATTCAATCAGAACTTCAAGTCGGCAGCGATGAAGGCTACGGGCGATTTTGTGGCTTTCAGCGATCAGGATGATGTCTGGTTTCCTACCAAGATAGAGAAGCAGGTGGCTGCCATCGGCAATCATGATATCTGTTTTTCTACCCATCTGCGTGGTGCCGACAGGGAGCATACGCATCTTGTGAATCCTCAGTACAGCCTGGAGGCGCTGCTCTTCTGCGGATTTGCCGGACATACCATGCTGCTCCGCAGGGAGTTTATCCAGACCAGTGAATACTGGCTGCCGAACATCATGTACGATTGGAGTCTTGCCATCTGCGCCCAGTTGAATGGCGGTATCGTGATGGTAGATGAACCGCTGAACTGGCATCGCACGAATCTGGCTTCTGCCTGTCATGAGGAATTGAAGCAGGCAGGCAAGAAGGTGGATGCCCACCCTACCTATCAGCCTTACCTCTATGGTATCGCCAATTATCGCAGATTGCAGCAGCAGCCCAACTGGCAGATGCTCTATACCTATATATATGAGCATACCCGGGAGCCGAAGTTTGCCTTGGCACATCGCATGAGCTATTACATGCTGCATCACAATCTGCTGGCACTCTTCTGCCTCTGCTTCCTCTGTCTGAAGCATGGTGACAGGATATACTACAGCAAGCATCAGCGGGGCTTGATGGCAAAGATACGTGCCTTCTGCTATCCGTTGATCTTCTCATATAATAACATTCAATATAATAGACAATCTTAAAATACGAACTTTATGAATATTGCTTTATTAACTGCAGGTGGTGTAGGTAACCGTATGGGACAGGATATCCCAAAGCAATTTATGACGATTGATAACATACCTGTTATCATCTATACCATGCAGGCTTTCCAGAGCCATCCCCAGATAGACGCTATCTGCGTGGTGTGCCTCAAGGGATGGGAAGTGGTGTTGCAGGCGTATGCCAACCAGTTTAACATCACCAAGCTGAAGTGGATCTTCGAGGGTGGTGACAGTAACCAGCACTCCATCCGCAATGGTTTGTGGGGCTTGCGCGATGCCGGATGTGCAGAGGATGATATCATATTGGTACACGATGGTGTGCGTCCGCTGGTGGCAGAGCGCATCATTACCGAGAATATCGAGAAGTGCAGAAAGTATGGTTATGCCATTACGGGTATGATCTGCAAGGAGGCTATCATGCAGAAGGTGGATGACTGTGTGAAGAATATCGACATCCCACGCGAGCGACTGGTTCGCACCCAGACTCCTCATACCTATCCTCTCGGCACTTTGCTGAAGGCGCATGCCGAGGCTGATGCCAAGGGGATTGACGGCACGGTGGCATCCTGTACCTTGATGGCTGAGCTGGGAGTGGATAACCAGCACCTGGTGATGGGATCAGAGAAAAACGGACTGAAGCTTACCCAGACGGAGGATGTGGAGCTGTTTAAGGCATTGAAGCATACCACCAAGGATGAGTGGCTGAAGTAGATAATAGGCTCTACTGATATAAATTGAATAGATAATAGAAAGAAACAGATAGTAGGATGAAACAGGCTAATCTATATAATGAAGATGTAAAGGCGGCTTTGGCTGCGTTTGAGCTGCCATGGCAGCAGCTTTCGGGCAAGAATATCCTGGTGCTGGGCGCTACTGGATTGATAGGTGGCTGTCTGGTAGATATGCTGATGCAGCATGAGGAACTGGATTATCAGGTTTATGCTGCGGGACGTAACGAAGAGCGGGCTAACAGGCGCTTTTCGGCGTATCTTGATTCCGGACATTATCATTTCCTTCCTTTTGATGTTACGGCTCCCTTCTCGGTGGATATCTGTTTCGATTATATCGTGGATGCTGCCGGCGGTGCCTGTCCACAGCTCTATAGCGAGGATCCGGTGGGAGTGATGAAATCTAATATCTTCGGTGTGGATAATCTGCTGCGTTTTGGACTGCAGCACGGGTTGAAGAAGTTGGTCTATGTATCTTCCGGAGAAGTCTATGGCGAGGGCGACGGTCGTGTCTTTGAAGAAAGCTATAGCGGGTATATCGATCCTACTACGGTGAGGGCGTGTTATCCTTCGGCAAAGCGTGCTTCTGAGACGCTTTGTATCTGCTATGCCCATCAATATGGCATCGAGGTGTCCATCGCCCGTCCGAGCCATATCTACGGTCCGTTCTTTACAGAGAGCGATAATCGTGTTTATGCCCAGTTTATCCGCAATGTATTGCGTGGCGAGGATATCGTGCTGAAGAGTAAGGGAGAGGCGTTCCGTTCGTGGACTTATGTGGTGGATTGTGCGATGGCGCTGCTTTATATCCTGCTGAAAGGTGGGAACGGTGAGGCGTATAATATAGCCAATGAGGAGTCGAATGTCAGCATCAGGACCTTGGCAGAAACTGTTGCTGATTTGGCTGGTAGAAAAGTGGTCTTTGATATTCCAGATGATGCCAGTCATGGCAATACCACTCCTATCACCAAGGCTGTTTTTGCTACGGATAAGTTGGAAGCTCTGGGCTGGAAGCCGAATACATTATTAAAGGATGGTCTGGCTCATACCATCCAGGCTTTGCAGTAAATGATTCCAAATCCGTAGGTTCAGAAGTTAAGGAGTTAAAGGAGTTAAGACAACAGTCTTCTGGTGTAGTTTTAAACAACAAGACATGCGTCTTAACTCCTTTAACTCCTTTAACTTCTTAACTCCTTTTTCTTAGTTCTGGCAGGATGAATATCGAATGAAACTCGCGCTTTTCTACTGGTGGAATCTTCATATAATCGCCATAGAGGTCGGTGAGGTAGGAATCGGGATTGCATGGTGCAGGGAATTCCTTGCCCTCAAACTTGATGGTACCCAATGGCTTGACCGCCTTCTTGTCGAATGAGATGCCTCGGCCATTCAGGAAAGGAACATCAGAATATCGGGTCTTCTTGCCGAACAATCCTACTACCTTCCATAATGCGCTGCACAGACAATACTTGCCTCCGAAATAGAAGAACTCTGCAAAGGAACGCAGAGAGTAAGTGTGTCGGTGGCTCAGGATGGAATGGCTCTTGGAAATACCCTTTGTCAAGGTCTTGATCCACGAACGGGGAATGTCTGGATAATCCACAAATGGGAAGATATCCACAAAGATTCCCTTTACATAAGGCTGACAGAAATCATCGCCCTGTTCGATATAGAGAGAGTTGCAGTCGCGGATCTTCGTAATAGGCTCCTTGCTTCCCGGATCCGATTCCGGGGTCTGCAGATAGAGCCAATCGGGCAGTTCCTTGGGAGCAATCTCCTCGAATCGCTTCTCATCTTCCAACGACATAGCGATATCGATATCGTCATCCCAAGGAATGAAACCGCCATGGCGTACGGCTCCGAGCAGGGTGCCGCCATCCAGCCAGTATTCTATCTTGTGGCGCTTGCAGATTTTGTCTATTTCTTCCAGAATAGCCAGCTGCTTGAGTTGGCATGCCCGCAGATTCTGCTGGCTATATTCTTTGATTTCTTTGTAAAAGTCCATATTCTTTATATTTTTTATCGGGAAGACCCGTATGGGATCTCTCCCCGGATTATAAGAAATGCGTGATGATTAATGTGGCATTGTATGCCCAAAAGTAGATGGCGAGGAAGAGAGTGACTCCTCTCATCGCATTTGCCAGTTTGGGTTGAGCCTCTCGGAATGCATAACCCATGGTGAATGGGATGACGAACATCCAGTGGGCTGCCATGATATATACCTCGTTGAGTCCGAAACCGAGTACCAGGTGCAGGAAGGCATCGAATGCCGCACAGCTCAGGCACATCCACATCAGTCGGGAGTGTCTGCTATAGAATACACCGGCAGCAAAGAGCAGGAATACGAATGCCTCGAAGATGTAGCTGATGGCCCAATCGTATCGGATAAAGGTTGGGCGCGATACGCTCAGGTCTTTGAGCAGTTCCTTCTGATGCAGCTGGATGCCTTCTCCAAAGAGGTTTTCTACGATGGATTCCATTCGTGGGGTAGAAACATCGGTCCATTTCAGGAATGGCATATCAGATACCGATTTGCCTCGGTGAGCATCCATCCACGCATCGTGAACGGCATTCTTCTGGGCAATATCAGGTCTTTTCGGCATCAGTTTTCTTTCTATCTCCTTGCCTTTTTCCTGCTGAGGTTTGACAATGTATTCGTTCTGATAGTAAAAGCTGCCGCCCATGATAAGGAGAGGGAGGATGAAGGCGATGGTAAAGAATCGGGGTGAGAACACCTTTCTGCCATTACTGAAAAGCGACATGATGCCGGTCTTTACGCCATTGCTCAGCGATACTCCTGCCGTGGTAAGGAACAGCAGACTAGCCTGCCATGCCTTGAGCTGTTTGCCCTGCGCCATACAGGTTCCCACCATATAGATGCTGACCAGCAGACAGAGCATGGAAAAGCAGAAATGATCGGGTACCATCGTGGTGAGCATGATGGAGGCAAAGGAGAAAAAGAATGCCGTGAGAATGTAGGCATCCAACCGGCATAGCTGGATGAGCTCCCGGCAGATGCGGAAGAAGAAGACGGCAGAGAAAGTGGCGCTGATAACGAGCATCACTGCCATGATGAAGGTGGCACAGTTGTGGTGAGTCCAGCCCATCAGCCAGTCGTTGAGACAGGCTCCGGGATAGAGCAGGGCGCCAAAGAGCGGATGGCGTGACAGTTCAAAGTATATCTTTTCGTTGGAAAGAAAGATATACGAGTAGGCATCGAAACCGGATACCGTGAAATGTTTGTAGAAAATACTCCAAAATCCCAGTTTGCCAGCCTTGAAAAAGTTAGCAGGATAGGAATGGATCAGCACGGCATTCAAGCTGGCGAATACCAGCATCGAAACAAGTGCAAGAATCCTTTCTTCTTTCTTGATTTTAAAAATATTCTTCATTGTTTTATTCTTATTTGGCTGCAAAGTTAGTGTAAAAAAATGATTGTGGGAAGAAAAATGAGGAAATATTTCATTCCGGCTGTTTTTTTGTGGTGGTTTATTTGGCATTGTCTGCTTTTTAGGTTATCTTTGTCTCCCAAAAACGGATGATGACAGATTCCGACAATTGTGTATAGTTAACGAATATCATAGATATGAAACAGCCAGCTAAGATTGATGTCGCCGTATTGATGCTCTTCTTCAATCGTCCCGACAATTTCCAGAAAGTGTTTGACGAGGTGAAGAAGGCTCGTCCTGCCCAGTTGTTCCTCTATCAGGATGGAGCAAGAGGGGAGCGGGATGTGCCGGGTATCGAGGCATGCCGGCAGATTGCATCAGATGAGAATATTGATTGGGAGTGCGAGGTGCATCGTTCTTATCAGACCAAGAACCAGGGATGTGATCCTTCGGAATATCTCTCCCAGAAATGGGCTTTCTCGATTGTGGATAAGTGTATCGTGCTGGAAGATGACGATGTGCCTTCGCAATCTTTCTTCCCTTTCTGCAAGGAGATGCTCGACCGCTATGAGCACGATGAGCGTATTGCCATGATTGCCGGATTCAATGAAGATGAGGTGACACCCGACTGCGAGGACAGCTATTTCTTTACTTCTGTCTTCTCTATCTGGGGATGGGCATCGTGGCGCCGTGTGGTGGATAAATGGGAGGGCGACTATGCTTTTCTGCGCAATAAGCAGGCGATGCGCCAGTTGGAATCGGTGGTTCGCCAGCGCGGGCTCCGTAAGGACTTCATCCCGATGTGCCGGGATCACGCCCATAGTGGAAAGGAGTTTTATGAAAGCATCTTCTGGGCTTCGATGCTGCTGAATTCCAGCCTTGCCATCATGCCATGCAGGAATCTGATCAATAATCTGGGTCTCTCTGACGACTCCACCCATTTCTCGGGCAGCATGAAGACGACTCCGAAGGCCTATCGCAGAATCTTCACCATGAAGCGCCATGAACTGGAGTTTCCGCTGAAACATCCTAAATATGTGGTGGAAAACGTAGATTTCAAGGAGCGGGTGTACAAAATCAATGCCTGGGGGCACCCGTTCATCAAGATGTCACGATCCCTGGAAGAACTCTTTCTGAATCTGAGATATGGTAATTTCTCCAGCATCTTCAAGGCGATGGCTCGCAGATGGCGCAAGATGATTGGAAGAGATAAGCACGCCTAATCTCTGACTTCAAAAAAATAAGCACGCTTACTCTCATTAAGATGAGAGTAAGCGTGCTTATTTTTTTGACTTAGTTTGCCTAGCAGAAATATCCGATAATCAGAATGCCATTGTATATCAGCAGTGCCAGGCCCAGGACGAGTAATAAGCCTTTTAGGCAACGGCTGTAGAGCAGCTGTCGGGGTTGCAGCTCTTGGTTTTGCTGCAGTCGTTTTGGCTTCAGCAGGAAACCAATGGCTATTGGAATGGCGTATATCCAGTGACCGGTCATGATATATACCTCGTTGAGACCGAAGCCGAGTCCGATATGCAGCATCATATCAAGGCCGAAATACGACATCACCAGCCAGAGATACTTGCTCTTTCTGCCCGCCCAGATGCCGGCAACGAACAACAGCATGATGACCGCCTCTACAACATAATTGATGGCATATCGGTATTTCACGAACATCGGGCGATGACGCAATTCGTCCTCCAGCACATAATCCTGATGCAGCTGGATAGATTCGCCCATCAGATTTTCGATGATCGACTGTGCGCGGGAGCTTGTAGCATCCGTCCAGTTCATGAATTCACCTTTCATGATAGGGGCACCTTGCTTAGGACCCCTTTTCTTTTTGGCTTCATTCTTGGCCAGTTCCTTTGCCTTCCTTATGCTGTCGTTCTTGGCTTTCTGGGCTATCTCCTGAGCGGAGATAATCTTCAAGCCTCTTTTGATGGAGTCGTTTGTCAGCGAATCACGGGTATGCTTGATCTGTGCCATACGCTCCTGTCTGGCTTTCTTCTCAGCCGCTTTCTTGGCTTTCAGTTCCTTGCGTGCCATCTCGTTAGACCATACGAAGACGCGGTATTCCCATCTGCAGAATCCCCACAGCAGGGCTGCTGGCAGGATGACTGCCAGGAGAAGATGCTTAGGGCGGAAGAATCCCTTTCCGTTTACGAAGAATGCAGAAAAGAAGATCTTCAATCCATTGTTGAGCGATGTACCGGCAGTAAGGAGGAAATAAACCACGCTCTGCCATATCTTGAGCGGATGATGATGTTTCATTCTCAGACCGGATACGTAGAGTGCCAGGATGAGCAGCATCATGGAGATGACGAAATGGTCGGGAACGATGCAGGTGACCATCACATATCCGAAGGAGAAGAACAGCAGGGTGAGGATATGAGATGCCGTCTTGTCGAGATCCATTACCTCCCGGAAGACTCTCTTTAGGAAGAGGGTGGCATAGAATCCGCAGAATACCTGGATGATTACTGCGATGAAAAGGGCACAGTTGTAGCCTGTGAGTTTCATCAGCCCCATATTGATGAGGTAAGGAATATACATATAGAAGGCGAGCAGCGGATGGCGATATACATTATAGGCTGCACTCCAGTCGCTCAAAACCCAGTAGGTAAGCGGATCGAAGCCCGATACGCAGAAGTGGCGGATGAAATTCTTGTAATAATCATCCGTGATGAGGGTGAAATGACTGGCATAGCGGGCTATCACTACACCATTCAGAACGGCAAGTGCCAGAAAAATGCCTAGGGCGAGCCATCTTTCTTCTTTTTTGATCTTGAAAATATCGAATATCTTTTTCATATCTATCTATTTCTTTCTAGTTTTGAGAGGAATCATCTCTTTTGCTTTCTCTTTCTAGTTTTCGGAGATTCTTTTATTTTTTCAGGAAGAATCTTACTAATAGGAAATTTACCGGGATACAGATGCAGAGGGTAGGAATCATCGCCCACTGTTTGGCGAGTCCCAGACCTACAAAGAGGTTGAGGCAGACGGTTTGCATCGTATAGTTTACCACATGCGAGAGGGTGAAGCCGGCTCCTCGCTTGGCGTTTGCCTTCACCTTGAAGGTGTATCGGGTACTGGCGATGAAATTGAATATGAAGCTCACGATGTAGGCGATGGTGTTGGCAGTGGTAGCCAGACTATGGTCGCCCATTCGCGGAATGAAATGGTTCAGCACCGGCATCATAGCCAGGTAGATGACATATTGCAGCACCGTAGCCAGTCCGCCTACGATTCCGAATCTGATGACTTCGCCCAGCTTCTCCCGCTTGGCATCATCCATGTCGCTTATTTTTTTCTGGATATTCATGGTTCTATTCTTTTATTGAATTATCTTAATATCTTTTCCTTTCCGAAGAGGTAAGCCAGCTTGGTCTTTTCCATGATTCTGGCGATGGCTATACTTCCCAGGATGGCGAGTATCACGGTGAAGAGAGCAAAACAGATCTCGCTCGGATCCCAGGCAAAGAGGGGATGGTAGAACTTCGCAGCCATCGTAAAGATGGGATGGAAGAGATAGATGGGCAGCGTGTTGCGCCCTATATATAATAAGGTGTCCTTGATTCGGTTGGTCACCTTTGCTACTTTTTCTATCATGGGACTGAAATCCTTGAAGCGTTCGGGAGCGTCTAGCAGGTGTTGCAGGAACAGCAGGGTGCTGATGCAGCACCAACAGGAGAAGACGATAGCCAGACTTCCCCAGTCGTACCAGTCTTCGTGGCTGAGCAGATAAATCCACAGGAAGATGGCGGAAAACTCGTGGCGGAACAGCTTGCTCCACTCCGTTTTGCTCTGTCGGATGGCCACGCCGATGAAGTAATAGGCAGCGGCGCTTGCCGATAGGGCTGGAGTTTCTGATATCAGGAGCAGCGTAACTGCGAAGACGAAAAGGCTGGCATAGGTATCTCTTTTCGTATAATTCTTGTGTAAATCATTCCAATTCCTTCCGCTGAAGCAGAAATAATAGAGCGTTCCGCAGATAATCATAGTCTGGATAAACCAATAGGGACCGATGGAAGTGATGAAGATCTTCTCGCCTATCTGGGAGAGGGAGAGTTCGGTGATGCCATCTCTTACCGGCATATAATAGGAGAGGACCGAGAAACCTGTCACCATGATGACATAGGGCAGGGCGAGACATTTCAGATAGTTTCCCATCTGTCTTCCGGTCTTCTCGATATTCACGAGATAGCCCGTGATGATGAGGAAGGTAGGCATCATGAACGAGAGAATGCCTGCCTTGAGCTGGGGGTATGCGTTGCCGAAGCTCACGATATGAATCAATATCATGAGAATAATGAGTATGGCTCTTATCCAGTCGATGTCTGTATTCCTTTGTTTCATAATGAATATATTCAAAATCTTTACTTGTTGATGTTACAATTGGGGGCAAATATACATAAAATATTCTTTTCCTCAAAATCTTTTTGCCTAAAATTCCCCCAGATTCTCAAAAATCTTTCCTGTGTAAGTCTTAAAGAACTGTACGGCACGGGCTGAAAGCTCAAAAGCTCTTAGCCCAGGGGGATAATAGCAATCTACAAGGCATTCTATAGCCAAATCGAAGGAAAATTGCTCGATTTGGCTATAGTATAACCTATTCTTTAGCCAAATCGAGTTAAAAT
>CAKPWR010000048.1 GCA_934196725.1 uncultured Prevotella sp. | reverse complement strand
CCACGGCATGAATGTCTTCATTAGGGAACTTCTGGCGATATTTCTCCGTAAGGTCTTCGCAGAAATACATCTTGCTATTAACCAAAGAAGAAGGAATATTTTGATGCATAAACACATCGTATGTTGCAACAGGCTTGCCATCCTTTGTGGCGACAGGCACAATATCCATCTTATACCAAGCATTTGCAGATGCGGCAGGGAACAATCTATAATTGTCCTTACTCTCCACTTTACCAGCGATGCTCAGTATATATTCGTCAGCAGACTTATCGTTCTCAGGATTCACCGCATATAGCATATTTGTAGCAGCAAGCATCGAGTATTTTTCTGTGACAAACAGATATTTTTTGCTTCCTCCAAAAGGAGGGTTTGCCTTCAAATCCTGCTCTATATCCTCACGAATTTGCGGCGCATCCACCACAAACTCTACTTCGCCAGTATAATTGACGACAGTTTTCCATGACTGTGGATTTGGCGGAATAACTTCACCATTGTCATTGCTGTTGTCACACGCACAAAAAGCCAAGACAACCAACAGTAGTAAGACTGATTTTTTTACAAAATACTTCATATCCTAATTTGTTTATTAAACCTATTCTAATGTTAAACGTAGAATATGCCTAAAACTTGCATTATGTTACGTTTTTAACATTCCATCTAAAACTTGCCAACACTCACAAGAAGCAATCATTTCCCCGCTTCCTACTGCCCCTTACGATAGATGGCAACAAAGCGGTTAGCGATATTGATGAGTTTCGTCCGCGCTACGGGGTCTTTCACATCATCAAAACTCCAGTTGGGATATTCTCCACGCATTTTTGAGAAACGCTTGGAGATGACACTGGCATTGGTCAGGTCGGAAGGCAGCCCAAGCTGTTCTGTAAGATACTTGCAGAAAGATTTGCCATTTTCAAAGTCTCCGTCAAAATCATCGATACTGGAGAGCGCCACCATAATCAGGGCATAGTCTTTCTTCAAAGGAATAGCCTTCTCATCTATCATCTTCAGCAAGGCTCTCTTAACCCTTTCTTCCTGGCTCAAGTTGCTCCATTCCTTCTCTTTATCTTCTTCCGTTTTTTCCTGCTCACCGTTTTTCTGCACCTCAAAATCTATCACTTTCAAATCCAATGCCTTCTGCGGTTCAGGCTCGAATCCGTGCAGATAATCTTCATCATGATTCTGGCGCATCAGTTCATTGATCTGAGATGAGACGAAAAAGCCATCCGCTCCATAACAACCTATATTGGCTGCCAGCTGTTCAACCACCTCCCGGTTCTTCTCCAGCGATTCCAGGCATCGGTTAGAAAACTCATAAGCTACATAACCCCTCCATTGCCCCATAATCATTACCGAAAATTGAGACAATTTCGACTCCAAAGGCATCATCTGAAGTATTACAGCTGCCATATACAGGATGACAAATACGATTCTCTGCCGCTCGTCCTGAGCTGTAGCATACTCATCCTCGTCAACATAGTTTTTCTCATATTGCCCTATTCCTTCCACAAAGGCTAGGCGGCTCTCCGTATCGGTATGCGAAAACATCATTTTGTCTACGATGCAGAACACCTCATAAAAAACATCCTCGCATGAACATCTGGACGTAGGAAACCACGTCTTGTCATTGAAGATATCATGGGTGACGGCTTGGAAAGCCTGGTAAACCAGATGCTGAGAGAAAGACTTATCTACCATCTGCCTGGTCTTCATCTTAAATAACTTCATTGCCGTAACCCTTTAAATCATCAAGAATAACATCAAGAGAATTGATCAAGGCAAACTGAGAATTCCCATGACAGTCACAACAAACAGCTTCTCCTATAACCAGGGCAGAGATCTCTGCATCAGATATTTTCACCTTGGTTCGTTTCAGCGAACGGGAAGAGGTACACGGACCTTTCCAATAGTATACCTTGATGCCGTAATCTTCTTTACTGCACAGGTTCACCAACATGGCAATGTCTCTGTTTGCCTTGTCCAAGTGCAACTGCTCACCATGATCAGTTTCATATCTGGCATGAAACTTACGTGCATTGATGCACTCCATGAAGGAATGCTGCATCTGGAATTGCTTGACAAAGGAATATGGCGCATCGCTAAGAGTCTGATGGCGAGGAAATGAAAACACCACAGCCTTTGGCTTATAGCCAGCCTTGATTCTTTCAGCCACGGCATCAAAGAAATCACCAGGTGGCAACTTGGCTGAAATAACCATATTCCAGCCATATTGATTGGCCACTCTATTGATATTATCCCGCAGAAGAGCCACCACCTTGTCCTGTCCTTTTTTGCCCCCGAAGATTGTAGATTCTTCCACAAAAAGGAAACCTTTGTTGGGGCGATTATCAATAATCACCTTGCAGAAAGGCTGGTTGTGAATTTCATTCTCAGTAAAGTTACTCCAATAGAATTCCTTCTTGTCTGCACATACGTCCAGCACAGCCACTCCCTCTCGAAATCCCAATATTCGATTGTCGTGGATGATGTCATTATCATTCTTCTTTGATTCCACCAAAGTCATTTTCTTGCTTTCCAGCAAACTGTCCAATACTAACTTAAAACCATTCTGACATTCCAGATAATGTGCAGCAGATGGTATACCAGAGAACTCCAAAGGCAGAGTTCCCTCTACTTTTGAAAGATTTCGTGTTTTGCAGAAATCATACTTGAAAACCACAAAAGATGTGATGTTATTGTTTGTATAGGTCATTAGCCTGTAGTTTAAAAATCATCTATGAAAGTTATTTCTCATAGTAGCTACAAAAGTAACACTTTTTTCTTAAATACACAAGAAAAAAGATGTTTTTTTTCATATTTAAATATCATTTTTCCATATAGCATTCGGAACAAAATGTGAATGTGAATGTGAATTTCAAATGTAAGTCAATGTTTTCGTATATACAGTCCATTCCTATTGGTTGATATAGTAGGAATATATCAGTCCTCGCGCGCGTACCTTATTATATATATAATACTAACAGCTGTTTCTACTGTATCTGTAATGAACGATAGCAGATTCCTCTCCTTCAGGCGACATGAAAAAACAAATCAAATTCACATTCACTTTCACATTTTCGTCTTTCCTCCTATCCTTCAGATACCCACCACAGGAAGTAACTGTGCGCCCGATGCCCCCCGAACTGCGTGGCGACGCAGCGGGCAGTACGTCCCGACGCAGATGGCGATACGTCGGGACGCAGTTGGCAATACGTCGCCACGCAGTTTCTGCCCCCACGCTACATATCCGCCATCGAGAGACCGAGGAGCTTCACATCCTTGTATCCACCGAAATGGGACTGGATAGATTGATACTTCTGCTCCAGCAGGCGGGAATCATATCTGGCAGCATTGCGCTTCACCTCTGCCACAAGAGCCGTCTTGTCTATCTCGTTCAACGCAATGATGTCTATCTCGTTCAACCCCTTCCGGTCCCAATATCTGCCCACCCGGGTTACACGGTCTTCCTCACTTATCTTCTGACGGAAATACTGCTCCAGCACGGCTCCCGTATAATCGTTATAATCACGAAGAACAATTTCCAGAAGCAGGTCGTTGCGCTCCATCTCTACCAATGCCTGATTAGGCAGGACAAAGCGGAACCAGAAACGCAGGAAACAGTCCTCGATGCACCATTTCACGTTTCTGCCACCAGGCTTGCTGAACAGAGGATGCAGCTTGCTCACATAGTTGTAATCTTCATCCAGGTTCTTCAGATACGTACCCGTATTCTTGCCGATAATCGTATCTATCTGGTTTTGGGTAGTCATTCCACCGGCAATCAGCTGCAGGATGCTGAGGTAATTGGCATAGTCTTTTCCGAATTCCGACATAATCATCTCCCTCCCCTCCGAGAGGAATGGACTGCCGATGCCGGTCACCCATTTCAGCATCCCGTCACGGGTGGTGGCTCCGGCATCCATCAGCTGCGCCACATACTTCGCCACCCCACCCGTCAGCATATACAGGCAGAGCAAGTCTTCTGAGGTATAGTCGGGATTATAATCGTGGAGAATTTCCTTCATCACGCTCACCCGGAACGGCTTGAGCCTGATTTCGCAGTCCTTGCGCCCGTAAAGCGGTTCGTCGTCATGATCGAAGATGCGATGCATCATACTGTAGATACTGCCACATGCCACAAGATTCACTTTCGATTCTTCATGATACCTGTCCCAGACAGACTGGATATGACTGGGAATGGCGGGATTCACCTTCAGAAAATTCTGAAACTCATCGAAAACGAGGGTGAAGTGGTGGGTGCGACCGAAATCCAATAGCTGTTCAAAAAACTGGGCAAAGTTTTCAAGCTTGCCATAAATATGCAGCCCCAGCACCTGCTCGGCAGCTTTCTGAAACTTCTCTACCAGCACATGCTCATTATCTTTCGAAACGTACAGGTACAGCATATTCTGCTCTGCCTCTACCTTCATGAGCAAAGCCGTTTTGCCAATTCGTCTTCTGCCCATCAGCACCGTAAAGAGTGACCTGTTGGCAGACAGCTCCCAGTTTTTCCGCAGGATGCCTATCTCCTGTTCTCTATCGTAAAATTTCATTTCGTTATCTTCTTTTATCTGTTAACATTCATTCGTCACGTGGGCAAAGATACAAAGAAACGGGGAATTCGCCAAGGAATTTAACATTTAATTTAATGGCCATTAAATTAATGGCGGTTAAATTAGATGGAAGAGAAAGGGAAATGAGGGAGGGAGGCACGTGATTCGGGACAAGGATGCACGTGATTCGGGACAACTATTGCATTTTGGCGATTTTTTTTGTATCTTTGCACCATCATTCATTAAGAACGGAACTGTCATTCATTAAGAACGGAACTGTCATTCATCAAGAACGGCAAATGGGAAATTAACCACTAAAAGACTGAGAGGGAAAACGACAGGGGTGCACACCTGCCCTATCTCTTTCTAAATGCTGAACCACTAAAAAAGAAAGGAAAAAAGAAAATGAAAAAGGAAGTTTGGAAAACCATCTTGCAGATGCTCATCGCAGTTCTCACCGCCATCGGCACTACCCTCGGCGTTACCAGCTGCATGTAAACTCATTGTTTAACCATTTAAAAAACTATTTGATTATGGGAATTAAAGTAAAAGCTATCGAGCGCAACGTGGCGTTCGAAAAAGGAAAGCAGAAGTGGGCGTTCGTCATGCAGGCTGACCTCTACAGCCAGCTGAACGCAAGTAAGGTAATCGAGGAAGCTGCCGTTCGCAGCGGTCTTCCTAAGGCGGTGATCAATGCCGGATGGACTGCCATCGGCGATGTGATAGCTGCCTGGGCCACTGAGGGACATAGCGTGGCTGTGCCAGGACTGGGTAGCCTCCGATTCGGTCTCAACTCTACTGCCGTGGAGGATGTGAACAAGGTGAGTGCCAACCTCATCACCCGCCGATACATCATCTTCGTGCCTAACACCGACATCAAGAAGGAACTGGAAAACACCTCGGTCAGCATCACCTGCTACGACCGTACCGGCAAGGTGGTGAAGCAGGTAACCTCTACCGACAAGCCATCGGGCGATGACAACCCAAGCGGTGGTGACAACCCAAGCGGTGGTGACAACCCAAGTGGTGGTGACAACCCAAGTGGTGGCAGCGGTAACGAAAGCGGTGGAACCGTAGGCTTCTAAACCGAAAGGCTTATAGGCTTATAAAAAGAAAGGCGTCATGCCCGAGGCATACCTTTTACAGTATACCTTGGTCATGTACGCCCTTTGTATCCTTGAATCTCTCTTCCTGCCTAAATATATACTAATCCTTGATTTTAAACATTAAAAAAATCAATTCACGTGCATCACTGCACAAGAATAAAATAACTAAACAACACCAAAAACGGTGTTAACAACATAAAATCTTCAGCGCATCCCTGCGCAAAAAGAGTTTTCCTATAAAATTATTTACAAAAGAAACTTCACAATTGCACACCGTTGTGTGCTGAAGCCATGTAAGAGGAATATAACTGGTCATAAAGACCAGTGCCCAATTTTAAATCTATAATTCTATAATAATGTCACGAACTCAGCGGCGATATCCACCAGCTTCTTGCGACGAGCCACACCGATGATGTAGTGCGCCTCCTTAGCTGAGCAATGGAAATACTTCTTGATGCCATTCACCAGCTCCTGCTTGGTAATGGATTCCACACCCTTAGGAAATGACTTCCTAACCGCCTTTTCTATATCACTCATCTTGTACTCCATGTGTCTCTTATGGAAGTAAGATGATACTGTGACTGCGAAGACAATCACGAGTATGATGATAGTAAACAATACTGTCTGATTCATGATCTTAAATTCTATACGTTTTTACGTTTTGTCTAAGTTGTTATTATTCTCTCTACCGCTCGTCATCATCGCTCCCGTCCGGGGGCAATCATCCCAATGCGATAGGCGTCCGCGATAGCCGTTATCTCGAAACGCACTGCAAATATAACAAAAATATTCTAATGTCGTTCAAAAAATCTCGTTTTTTTTACCCTTTTCGCATAAAAAAGTGTTTTTTCTATCGTTTTTCCCGATAAAACATGGTTTTTTCAAAAATTATGTGTATTTTTGCAGTGTGTTGGAGTGCCGCCCCCAGGTGGTGCTCCAATAATCTGAAAGTCCCTTTATATATATAATAATGTATCGGGACCGGAAGAAAGAAAAAACTATCAATTTAAAAGTAAAACTAACATAGAAACATAATAACAAAAAAACATAGAGAAATGCAAGAAACGGTAAAAAAGGTACTGACCGGCGATTTTAATCGCAAGAAGGCACTGCTCTTCCTCCTGACGGCACTCGTCACGGTCATCGTTTGGAACTTGCCCATCGACAGCTTCGGCATCGAGGGACTTACAGTAGTTCAACAGCGCATCATCGCTATCTTCGTGATGGCAGTGATGCTGTGGCTCACCGAAGCTATTCCGGCATGGGCCACGAGTGTGGTAATCATCTTCGTGCTGCTCTTCTTTGCCAGCGACTCGGCATTCAAGATCATGCAGGGTTCGGAGGCAGAGATGGGACAGCTGCTCGACTATCAGGGTGTGATGGCATGCTTTGCCGACCCAACCATCATCCTCTTCCTGGGCGGATTCGTGCTGGCGATAGCTGCCACGAAGAGCGGACTGGATGCCAAGATGGCAAAATTGCTGATAGCCCCGTTCGGCAAGCGCTCGGAGAATGTGCTGCTGGGCTTCATGCTCATCACCGGCATCTTCTCAATGTTCATCTCCAACACCGCCACCGCAGCCATGATGCTCACCTTCCTCACCCCTGTGTTCAAGGCATTGCCTCCGGGCGGCAAGGGCCGCGTGGCGCTCACCATGGCTATTCCTATCGGAGCCAACCTGGGCGGTATGGGTACACCTATCGGAACCCCTCCTAACGCCTTTGCCTACAAGGTGCTCAACGACCCTCAGGGACTGAACATGGGCATCGGATTCGGCGACTGGATGATGATCATGGCACCGATGGTTATCCTGATGCTCCTCGTGGCATGGTTCATCCTGCTCAAGATGTTCCCATTCTCACAGAAGACCATCGAAATCAAGATAGAGAGCCATGTGAAGAGCAACTGGCGTACAGCCGTAGTGGCTGCCACCTTCATCCTCACCATCATCCTCTGGGTATGCGGTAAGCAGCTGGGCGTCAACGCCAATACCGTAGCGATGCTGCCTATTGCCGTATTCGCCTTTACGGGCGTCATCACCGCCAACGACCTGAAGGACATCGACTGGTCGGTTATCTGGATGGTAGCCGGAGGTTTCGCCCTGGGTCTTGCGATGAACGGTACCGGACTTGCCGAGGCTGCCGTGAAGAGTATTCCTTTTGGCGAGTTCAATCCGCTGGTCATCATGGTCATTTCGGGTCTGGTATGCTTCGCGCTGAGTAACTTCATCTCCAACACCGCCACCGCAGCCCTCCTGATTCCTATCCTGAGCGTGGTTTGTGCGGGCATGGGCGACAAGCTTGCCGACATTGGCGGTACATCCACCATCCTGATCGGTGTGGCAGTAGCAGCCAGCTGTGCGATGTCGCTGCCTATCTCAACCCCTCCTAACGCCATCGCCTACTCTACCGGTCTCATCCAGCAGACTGACATGGTGAAGGCAGGAGCCACCATCGGTGTCATCAGCATCCTGATAGGCTATTCGGTGCTGGTATTCTTCTGCCGCATGGGAATTCTGTAAGGAAAATAAAATAAACGACAATAATTAAAAGGACATTGCAAAATAAATGAGGTTTTATTTTGCAGTGTCTTTTTTTTGGCGTAACTTTGCACCCGCAAAAACAAAATACAGAAAAATATTGAGATGAAGAAGATAGTAATCGGCATAGACGTAGGCATTTCTACGACCAAGATAGTAGGTATCGACGCCAGCGGAATGGTAATCAGCCCTATCCGCATCAAGGCCACCGACCCCATCACATCGCTCTACGGAGCCTTCGGAAAATACCTTCACGACAACAAGATAGCCCTCGACGAGGTGGAACACGTGATGCTGACCGGTGTGGGATCAGCCTACATCGACGAGCGCATCTACGGACTGCCCACCTCGAAGAGTGAGGAGTTCGTTGCCGACGGTCTGGGAGCCAGATACGAGAGCAAGCTGGACCGCATGATCGTGGTGAGCATGGGCACGGGAACATCGCTCGTGAAATGCGACGGCGACGACATCAAGCACATCGGCGGAATAGGCATCGGAGGCGGAACCCTGGCGGGACTGAGCCGCATCATGCTGAAGACCGATGACATCAAGCAGATCATCAACCTGGCGAAGGACGGTGACATCTCGAAGATCAACCTCCTGATAGGCGACATCAGCGCCAAGCCTCTGCCGGGACTTCCGATGACTGCCACGGCTTCGCTCTTCAGCAATGCCAAGGCGAATGCATCGCGCGAGGACATCGCCATGGGACTCATCGGCATGGTATTGCAGAGCATCGGTTCTGCCACCATCCTCTCGTCTCTGGAATCGGGCATCAAGGACTTCGTGATGATTGGCAATCTCACCCTCCTGCCCCAGTGCCGCGAGGTATTCCCAGCCATGGAGAAGCTCTACGGCGTAAGATTCAGAATACCGAAATACTCGGAGTTCTGTACCGCCATCGGTGCCGCCCTCGACTACAGAAGGGGGAAGAAGGAAGAATAACTCCAGTGCCCTGCACCCATGAAACAACGGGAATCGGCACCAAACGCCCTGAATCGGCACCAAACGCCCTGAATCGGCGCCAAACGCCCTGAAAGGGCAGAAGCTCCTAGCCCAGGGCAACGCCCTGGGTATATGGCAACAGCACCCCCTGCGCCCTGAAAGGGCAAAAGCTTTAAAACCCTATCCCGGAAAGCACAAGAAACACAAAAAAGACGCCCACAGAAAGCACAGCGACGCAACGTCCTGATATAGAACACTTTAAACGTTTTGGAAAACAAAAAATTGTCAAAGTTTTCCAAAACGTTTTATTATTTTCCTGATTATCAGCGACTTAATATTTTTTAACCATAAAAAAGTTGTCCGAAAGATACACGTTTCAAGAATTATTAGTATCTTTGCAGTGTAGAAAATGGTCACTTAGTAACCACGTCGTAACATAAAGACCTAATACTAAGTAATTTAATCATTAATCGTAAAAGTAATAGTAGAATGATTCAAACAGTAGTAAAGCGTGACGGACGCATCGTTGGTTTCAACGAGCAAAAGATAATGGCTGCCATCCGTAAAGCCATGTTGCACACCGATAAGGGCGAAGACGCCTCACTTATCGAGCAGATTACCGACCACATCTCTTATCGTGGCAAGAGCCAGATGAGCGTGGAGGCCATCCAGGACGCCATCGAGCTGGAGCTCATGAAGAGCGCCCGCAAGGATGTAGCCCAGAAGTATATCGCATACCGCAACCAGCGCAACATCGCCCGCAAGGCGAAGACACGCGACGTATTCATGAGCATCGTCAACGCCAAGAACAACGACATCACCCGCGAAAACGCCAACATGAATGCTGATACCCCAGCAGGAATGATGATGAAGTTCGCATCAGAGACCACCAAGCCTTTCGTGGACGACTACCTGCTCTCTGAAGAATCGCGCGATGCCGTAACCCACAATTACATCCACATCCACGACAAGGATTACTATCCTACCAAGAGCCTCACCTGCGTGCAGCATCCACTGGACATTATCCTGCAGCACGGCTTCACGGCAGGCCACGGTTCAAGCCGCCCTGCCAAGCGCATAGAGACTGCTGCCGTACTGGCCTGCATCTCGCTGGAAACCTGCCAGAACGAAATGCACGGTGGACAGGCTATCCCAGCCTTCGACTTCTACCTGGCTCCTTACGTACGCATGTCGTACCAGGAAGAGGTGAAGAACCTGGAGAAGCTGACCGGCGAAGACCTGAAGGACCTCTACGATGCTCCTATCGACGACTACGAGGAGAAGCCGCTGGACGGACTGGAGGGCAAGGCACGCCTGGAGCAGCACGCCATCAACAAGACCGTGAACCGCGTACATCAGGCTATGGAGGCTTTCATCCACAACATGAACACCATCCACTCACGTGGCGGTAACCAGGTGGTATTCTCAAGCATCAACTATGGTACAGATACCAGTGCCGAGGGTCGCTGCATCATGCGCGAAATCCTGCTCAGCACCTACGACGGCGTGGGCAATGGCGAGACAGCCATCTTTCCTATCCAGATATGGAAGAAGAAGAGAGGCGTCAACTATCTGCCAGAGGATAGAAACTACGACCTCTACCAGCTTGCCTGCAAGGTGACAGCCCGCCGTTTCTTCCCTAACTTCCTGAACCTGGATGCTACATTCAACCAGAACGAGAAGTGGAGAGCTGACGACCCAGAGCGCTACAAGTGGGAGATTGCAACCATGGGATGCCGTACCCGCGTATTCGAAGACCGCTGGGGCGAGAAGACCAGCATCGCACGAGGCAACCTGAGCTTCTCTACCATCAACATCGTGAAGCTCGCCATCGAATGCATGGGCATCGAGAACAAGCAGCAGCGCATCGACATGTTCTTTGCCAAGCTGGACAACCTGCTCGACATCACAGCCAAGCAGCTGGACGAGCGCTTCCAGTTCCAGAAGACTGCCATGGCCAAGCAGTTCCCATTGCTGATGAAATATCTCTGGGTGGGCGCTGACAAGCTGGAGCCTACTGACACCATCGAGAGCGTGATCAACCACGGCACACTGGGTATCGGATTCATCGGACTGGCTGAGTGCCTCAAGGCGCTCATCGGTAAGCACCACGGCGAGAGCGAGGAAGCCCAGGAGCTGGGTCTGAAGATCGTGACCTACATGCGCGACCGTGCCAACGAATTCAGCGAGCAGTATCACCACAACTACTCCGTGCTGGCTACTCCTGCAGAGGGCTTGAGCGGTAAGTTTACCAAGAAAGACCGCAAGGAGTTTGGCATCATCCCTGGCGTTACCGACCGCGATTACTATACCAACTCCAACCACGTGCCTGTATACTACAAGTGTACAGCACTGCAGAAGGCAAAGATTGAGGCTCCTTACCACGACCTGACCCGTGGCGGTCACATCTTCTATGTAGAGATGGACGGCGATGCCACCCACAATCCTTCTGTCATCGCCAGCGTGGTAGACATGATGGACAAGTACAACATGGGCTACGGTTCCGTGAACCACAACCGCAACCGCTGTCTCGACTGCGGCTACGAGAATGCCGATGCCAACCTGGAGGTTTGTCCAAAGTGCGGCAGCCACCACATCGACAAGCTGCAGCGCATCACCGGTTACCTGGTAGGTACCACCGACCGCTGGAACAGTGGCAAGCTGGCTGAGCTCCACGACCGTGTGACACATATCGGAGGTTCAAAGTAAAATGATCAGCGTATTAAGCGTAGTACATGATACGATGGTAGATGGTCCGGGCTTCCGCACATCGATATATTGTGCCGGTTGTCCGAACCATTGTCCAGAGTGCCATAATCCCCAGTCATGGGATATCAATCATGGCACGATGACATCTACCGAGGAACTGATGAAGGAGATCATGGACGATCCCTTCGCCAACGTTACATTCTCGGGAGGTGACCCCATGTTTCAGGCAGAAGGCTTTGCCGAGCTGGCGCGTGCCATCCGCCAGCAGAGCAACAAGACCATCTGGTGCTTTACGGGTTACCTCTTTGAGAACCTCGTAAAGAATCCGGCTCAGCTGGAACTCCTGAAGCTGATAGACGTGCTGGTAGACGGTCCGTTCATGAAGGACTTGCGCGATGAAGACCTCTTCTTCCGGGGCAGCAGCAACCAGCGCATCATCCATGTTCAGAAGTCATTACAGGAAGGAAAAGTAGTAGAATTACATCTCACAAAAGAAAATCCGAATCCCGTGCTCTGATAACTCAGTACGGGATTCGGATTTTTTTTTTGGGGGGGGTATAGGAAAGCTTTTGCCCTTTCAGGGCGACAGGTTTGCATCCATATATACCCAGGGCGTTGCCCTGGGCTAGGAGCTTCTGCCCTTTCAGGGCGTGTGGGGCACTTCTAGGCATGAAGGAACTCCAGGGCGTGTGGGGCACTTCTAGGCATGAAGGAACTCCAGGGCGTATGAGGCTTACTAGCGGAAGCTCTACTGGTGTTGATTCAAGACAATCTTATCAGCCAGCATGGCCCGATCTTCATCCGTAAAGAAATCTTCCAGCTGCCGGACCAGTTCCTGGATATAATCCCGCTCCCAATCCTTTTCATGACAGAAATGATCGTCATAGAAGAGCAGGTCGGCATCCAGCGGAATCATCCCTAACTTGCTAGATGTCCGAATTCGTCCACACCTCCGCTCTAAATCCTTCAAAGCATGCAGCACTCCTTCTTCACCCACATGACAATACCCTACTCCTACCACATTCATGAACATAGCAGAATTAGGCATATCGATAGGGTCAGTCCACATAGGATTACTAAAAGTCATATCCTCAAAAGCCGATTCCAGATAATTCTGAGCCTGCTCGATATTGATCGTCTGATTCAGATTCGACCCCAATCCTATTATTATTCTTCTTGATCTTCTTGAATTTACCATTTTCTTATATTTTTACTGCCAACCGCAATGAAAGTTTTTGCTTTCAAAATTTACCGATTGCAGCCAATTATTACAATTCTTTTGCAAAGATAGTGAAAATACTTAAATAAATGATGGTTTTATTCCTTTTTTTAGTATTTTTGCAGTATGAATAGAATAAAGACATTTTTCCTGGCCTTTTTCCTGTCTACCTGCGCCCTGTCATCGGGAGCACAGATGAGATGGAATCAGACCTATCAGACATATATCAACCAGTATAAGGACCTGGCCATCGAACAGATGCTGCGCTACAGGATACCTGCCAGCATCACCCTAGCACAGGGACTCTTTGAGAGTGGAGCCGGCAGAAGCGACCTCGTGAGGCAAGGCAACAACCACTTTGGCATCAAATGCCATAACTGGAACGGTCCTACCCAGTATCACGACGATGATGCAAAGGGCGAATGCTTCCGTGTATATCAGGATGCGAGAGACAGCTATGAAGACCATAGCAAGTTTCTGGCAAGACAGCCACGCTATTCCCGACTGTTCCAGCTCTCGCAGACCGACTACAAGGGCTGGGCACGAGGCTTGAAATCATGCGGCTATGCCACCAATCCGCAGTATGCCAACAAGCTGATACAGATTATCGAACTCTACAAGCTCTTCGACTATGACAAGGCGAAGCGCTACGACAAGTTCATGGCTAACCATAGCGGTACCGACCAGCCTGTGAATGCGCAGGGACTGCTGCACCCTATCCATCTGTTCAACGACAACTACTATCTCTATGCCCGCGAAGGCGATACCTTCAGAGCACTGGGCAAGGAGGTGGGCATCAGCTGGAAAAAACTAGCCAAGTACAACGAGCGCGACAAGGATGACGTGCTGAAGAAGGGCGACATCATCTATCTGAAGAAGAAGCGCAAGAAGGCACCTAAGCAGTACAAGCACCGCACACACGTGGTTCAGCCGGGAGAAAGCATGTACACCATCTCGCAGAAGTATGGCATGCGCATGAAGTATCTCTACAAGAAGAACCATCTCTCGCCAGACTACAAGCTGAGAATAGGTGACCAGCTGAGAGTGAGATAATTGATAATTAATAATTGATAATTAATAATTGATAATTAATAATTGGTGATTCGGTCACTTGGTGATTCGGTGATTTCATGGAATATGTCACATACTGAAAATGTGAACGAAATGTGAATGTGAATGTGAATTTCAAATGAAAAGATAATGAAGAAAACGATATTATCCTTCGCCACCATGGCGATGCTGCTGGCGCCCAGCACTATCCAGGCGCAGAACTTTGACGATTATTTCGTAGACAAGACACTGCGAGTAGACTATACCTTTGCCGGCAACAAGCAGACACAGATGATTGCCGTTGACCAGCTGAACGTGATGCCACGATGGTATGGCAAGCACCAGCGACTGGCTGAACTGCCTGTAGAGGGCAACGGACAGATTACCGTTCGCGACCATCGCACGGGCAAGGTGATCTACCGCAACTCCTTCTCAACCCTCTTCCAGGAATGGCTCTCCTATCCGGAATCGGAGAAGAACACACAGAGCTTTGAGAACGTATTCCTCGTGCCGATGCCAAAGGATACGGTAGACATCACCGTAGACCTGCGCAACAACCGACGCGAGGTGATGACATCGCTCACCCATCAGGTGGCTCCAAAGGACATCCTCATCCATCAGATGGGCAATCAGCCTACTCCTTACGAAACCCTGCAGCAGGCTGCCGATACCACCAAGTGTATCCACATCGCCTACGTGGCTGAGGGCTATACCGAGGCTGAAATGCCTGTCTTCCTGAAGGATGCCAAGGAGGCTACAGAGGCTATCTTCGCCCATGAACCATTCAAGAGCATGAGAGACCGCTTCAACATCGTTGCCGTGAAGTCGCCATCCCAGGAGAGCGGACCTAGCATCCCATCCAAGGGCATCTGGCACAAGACGGCGCTCAGTTCGCATTTCGACACTTTCTACAGCGACCGATACCTGACCACCCTGCACCTGAAGGACTTGCACAACTGGCTGGCAGGTACGCCATACGAGCACATCATCGTTCTCGTGAATTCAGAGAAATATGGTGGCGGCGGCATCCTCAACTCCTACAACCTCACCACATGCCACCAGCAGTGGTTCAAGCCGGTAGTGGTACATGAGTTCGGTCATTCATTTGCCGGTCTTGCCGATGAGTATGCCTACGAGGCAGAGCAGATTCCGATGTATCCACACGATGTGGAGCCATGGGAGAAGAACATCACCACCCTTGCCGACTTCCACGGAAAATGGGAGAACATGATCAAGAAGGGCACCAAGGTTCCTACTCCTTTGTCTAAGAACGCCAAGGAGGCCAAGACCAAGGTGGGTGTCTTCGAGGGTGCCGGATACAGTCCTAAGGGCGTATACCGTGGTGTTCAGGATTGCCGCATGCGCATCAATGATACTCCGGAGTTCTGCGCCGTATGCCAGGATGCACTGAAGCAGATCATCGATTTCTATACAAAGTAGATGAGCGGTTTCTGCTCTTGAAACTGATTGTCTCTTTCTGCTTTGTGCGGTTCATCGGATACGGCTTTGAGCAGTTCACCGGATACGGCATGAAGCAGAAAGAGAATCGGAATAAAAACCTATAAAATAGCAACTTATGAAAGAGAAAGAATTAAAGATCCAATACCAGATAGCTGAGCTCTCGGAGTTGAGCGAAACAGAACAGGAGTTGGTGAAGAAGGCGATGGACGCCACGAATCATGCCTATGCCAACTACAGTCATTTCTACGTAGGTGCAGCCTGTCTTCTTGCCGACGGCAAGATGGTGATAGGCGCCAATCAGGAGAATGCGGCATTCCCATCGGGACTGTGTGCCGAGCGCAGCGCCATCTTTGGTGCGCAGAGCTATTATCCGGAGTTGGCGATTACCACGCTGGCGATAGCCGCCCGCAATGAGAACGGTTTCCTCAAATCGCCTATTTCGCCATGCGGTGCCTGCCGCCAGGTGATATTGGAGATGGAGGACCGCTATCAGCAGCCCGTCCGCATCCTGCTCTATGGTGAGAATGGCATCTTCTGCTTCCAAAGCATCAAGGACCTCCTCCCCTTCTCTTTCGTGGATGCGAATATGAAGGAATAAAGGGATTGCCCCATGCGACGGGCATCAACCGAAAGGAAAAGCAAGGAATGACCCATGCGCAACGAGCATCGAACGAAAGGGAAAGCAAGGAAGACCCAAGCGCAACGAGCATCGAACGAAAGGGAAAGCAAGGAAGACCCAAGCGCCCTGAAAGGGCAGCACCTCCTAGCCCAGGGCAACGCCCTGGGTATGTGTTAGTTATAATAAAACGCCCTGTAAGGGCAAAAGCTTTAAAATACCAGATGATTTGTAAAGCTTTTGCCCTTACAGGGCGACTTGTTTGCGTCCATGATTACCCAGGGCGTTGCCCTGGGCTAGGAGGTGCTGCCCTTTCAGGGCGCATGGCGAATCGGGGCGATTTGACTTATTTCAATCCTCCTAACATGTGGCAAATCTGGGCGATTTATCTTATTTCAATCCTCCTATCGCTTGGCGAATCGGGGCGACTTATCTTATTCCAAACCTCCAGGGCGCTTGGCGAATCGGGACGTTTTATCTTATTTCAAACCTCCTATCATGTGGCGAATCTGGGCGATTCTTGCCTTTTCATTGGGAGTGTTCCTATACTTCAAATATCCTTGCAGGGAAAGCTCGAAACATTCCTTCGCCTTCTTCCTTTCTTCTGCCGAAGAACCCGAACTTTCTGCTGCGAAGAGATGACAGAAGCCCATGCGATAATAGGCATCAGGCTTCTCATTATCCCTGCAGAGCGGCAGCATCTTCTCGTAGAGCGGCAAGGCACAGCCATACTGCTGGAGCGCAAAATAACTCTCGGCATCCATCCAGTAATAGAGCGAAAGCTCATGGGGCGCCACTCCCTGCAACTGCGGAATCACTTCATCAAAGAGCTTCACGGCTTCATCATACTCCCATTCGTAATACAGGCACACCGCCAGATAAGCCCGGTAGCGGGGATTCAGCTTATACCGCCTGTTGAGCGGCTGGAGCAATATCAGGCACTCATGAAACTTCTCGGAAGAGAAGTAGTCCAATGCCCTAGCCAACTGCTCGGCATCCGCCTTCTTATCTCCTTTCTTCTCCTGAAAAGAGGGGCTTTCCGCTGCCGTTTCCGAGCGGTCCAAGGACGGGTTGAAGGCACAAAAGCTCCTAGCCCCAGAAAGGCCTAAAGCTCCAATACCCGGCATTGCCCAACCCGGCAAACTCCCCCAGACAAGCAGACAGCAAACCAATACCCTGAACTTCATTTAGTCTTCCTCCCCATTCTCATACTCCGACTCATAGCAGCCGGCATCAGGCGTCTCCTTTCTCCTCAGACCATTCCTGTCAACAGGCAATGAAGTGGCAGGATCTGCCTTTCCTATCGCTGCCGACTCCTTGCGGAGACGGAAATCATACTGCAGATTATCGGTATCGAACAGCACGAAATGCTTCTCGCCATACATCGTGGTATCCTTTACATCCTCATAGATGACATTGGTAAACTTCAGACTGTCGTCCGTCTGCATCTTCTCCGTACGAAGCACGCAATGGTCAAAGAGGAAATTGAAAGGAATCTCCGCAGAGGAACCTTCTGAAGAGGAACCTTCGGAAGAAGAACCATCCCCGGAAGCAGATGAACCTTCAGAAGAAGGTGGCGTCCAAACCACCTCATCATCATGATAGCCCGTAATCAGAGAATTGCGTACCGTGAGCTGAGGGAGCGGATACTGAAAACCGAGAGCCGTAGACCTTCTGCCATCAAAAGGATAGAACTGAGCGATGGTACAGCCGTTTACCTCCACATCACCGCCATGGACGAAGAGCGGAGAGAGCAAGGCATTACTCAGCTGGCAATCACGGATCTGCACCTTGGCAGAATCAATCATCACGCCCCAACCCTGGTTGTTATGAACCGTAGAATTCTGCAGGAGCAGCTTCTGCCGGCTCACATCACCCGAATCCACCTTCAGCGCTGAATAGGCACTATGAATATCGGCATAGGAAATCTCGTTGTCGTAGGAAGAAGACATCAGCTCGATGCCCTGCCACTGACCCGGAGTGCGGTCGTAAGGCAGATAAGGAAACATGCGGTCCAACCGGTCGCCCCGCATCACGACCTCCTTGCCTGCCTCACCCTTCACCTTGAGCGTGCCGTACACCTGCATGCCGGCATCTTCATGGAAAAAGAGCTGCGTGCCGGCGCCCACGGTAAGCGTAGCCATGCTGTCTACACGGATGCCGCCATACACCACCACCGGCTTAGACGACTGGAGGAGCGAATCGCGGCTGATCCTGGCATTGCGCATCATCAGCGCATCCCAGGAATAGGCATAGAGATTCATCTTCTGCTGCACCCCACTCTCCAGGGTGAACACCAGATTATCCTCCACCTTCCGGGGCGTATCCTGATGCTGCATGCGCGAGGTAAGCTCGATGAAGACACGGATGCTATCGCCCTTCCTTACCTCCACATCCTGAGTCTGATAACCCGCCGTCTCGCCCAGATACGTTCCATCTACATTGACACGGAAGCCCGTCTGATTGCCATTCTCCAGTCGCACAGAAGAACAGCGCAAGCCCTTACCTGCACGATTATACACCCAGAAAGAGGCTGTAGGCGTAGGCACATTGGAAAACGTGGTATCGAGCGATACGGAATCAACTGAAAATGAGAGCACATCGCTCCTAGACGTAGAGAAACTCTCGTCTTCTGCGCATCCCGTCAGCATCGCAGCCGTCAGCGCTCCACAACCTACTATATAAAAAAATCCCTTTTTTCGTTTCATATCTTCTATAAAACGAAAAAAGGGACGTATTATTGCATCCTGCTTTTTACTATTATTGCCAGCATTCAATTATGCTGCCTTGCAGAAAGCCAACCGCTACATAAACCGCATTACATGAACAGGGCAAAGATAGAGGCACCCACAACCGTCATCACACCGCAGACCACGATGCTCAAGCTGCTCATGGCACCCTCTATGGTACCCATTTCCATCGCCTTTGCCGTACCCAGGGCATGGGCAGAACAGCCGATGGCGATACCCTTGGCTATCGGTTCCTGGATGCGCAACAGCTTCAGGAACTTCTCGGCAAAGATATTGCCCAGTACACCCGTTACGATGATAACTACCACAGATACAGCCACATGTCCGCCCAACTCCTCAGACACGCCGATACCTATCGCCGTAGTGATGCTCTTAGGCAGGAAGGTGACGTAGGAGGCATGATCGAAATGGAAAAGCAGGGCAAGCAGCAATACCGAGCACAAGCTGGCAAGGACACCCGACACGATGCCTGCCACCACCGCACGATAATTCTTCTTGAGCAATTCCACCTGCTGATACAGAGGAACAGCCAGACAGATGGTGGCTGGAGTAAGCAGATAGCTGATCATATTGGCACCGGCAGAATAGGTAGTGTAATCAACGCCCGTAAGGAGCAACACGCAGATTACCAACACGATAGCGATGAGCAGGGGATTCATCAGCGACCACCCCGTCTTCATCTTCAGCAACATACCGATACCGTATGATGCCAGACTGATCAAGACTCCGAAGAACACGGAATCCTGGAAAAGCGAAATAGAACTCATCATCATTTCTTAGCCTCCTTTTCTGTCTTGTTATCTGAAACTTCTACACTATTCGCAAGGCTTTCAGCAGCCTTCTTTGCTTCAGCTGTCTCAGCAAGCTGTGCCTTCATCCGGTTCTTGCGGATTACCATCTGGGTAATCCATCCCGAAACACCCATCACGACGAAGGTGCTCACCACCGTCACAATGATATACTGCATCCACGAATTGCCTATAGCCTGCCAGGAATCGATAAGCCCCACGGCTGCAGGGATAAACATCACCGGCATGACGGCAATCAGAAAGCTGCTCGTCTCACGAATATCCTTCACCTTAATCCATTTCAGCTCCAGTGCCCCGAAAAGCAAGATGATGCCATAGATACTGGCAGGAATCGGCAACGGCAGCAGAAAATGGAGCAGTTCTCCCGCAAAAGAGAACGCTATGATTATTAAAAATTGAATTAAAAACTTCATCCTGAATTACTTTAAATCTCTCTTTTACAACAACCCTATAAACTGTTCAATGATACTGGCAGTCTTTTCTGCCCCCAGGCGCACGGTATCGAGGCAGATGTCATAGTCATCGGCATTGCCCCAGGTAAGCCCGGTATAATACTTATGATAAGCGATGCGGCAGTCATCCGCATGCTCCACGAATTCCTCAGCCTCCAGCCTTCCCAGACCTTCCTCGTTGCGGATATTCGCAATGCGCTCCTCAAGACCGCCCTTTAGGAACACCGAAACGAGATCCTTGCGGTCGCGGAAGATATAATTGCCGCAACGTCCGATGATGATGCAATTCTCCTGCCCAATCATATCCGTCAATACATGAAGTGGCTTTTCGGTGAGTGCCTTCTGAGGCTCACCCAGGGAAGACATGGCAAAGAGCAGCTCGTCTACCGGCCGCTCATCAAAGAACGACTCCATCTCATCGAGCACCCCACGTTCCCGTGCCATATCCATCAAAGTCTTACGGGTATAGAAAGGGATGCCATAATGTTCAGCCAGCAACTTGCCCACATGAACAGCGCCACATCCACATTGGCGCGCAATCGTAATAATCATAACTCAAAAATTATTAAACCAAAACCTATATATACCAAGAAAGCTAAGAAGAGTCAAATCTTCTTAGCTTTCTCGAAGTCGGGGCGACAGGATTCGAACCTGCGACCACCTGTTCCCAAAACAGGAGCGCTACCGGGCTGCGCTACACCCC
>CAKPWR010000047.1 GCA_934196725.1 uncultured Prevotella sp. | reverse complement strand
AGAACAAGACAAAAGTTTGCAAGTAGGCGCTTTTTGCGAAAAAGGGTGCGTCATGGACTTATGACACACCCTCATGTTTCAACAGGCTTGTTCAAGTTTGTTAGTGACTTTGGGCTCAGTTATTGAGTATTGATTGCAAAAAAAATACCAATAAATTTTAGCGATATAAAAAATGACAGGTAAATTCTTTGGTATAATCAGATAATTTTCTTATTTTTGCAAATGTAAATTATAAAAGGAGCAATCATGAATCAGAATATGAAACGTTTGCCTTACGGCATCAATGACTTTGAGGCTGTTATGGAACAAAATCAATATTATGTGGATAAGACGATGTATTTGCCTTTGTTGGAAGATCAGCCAAGCAACATCTTCTTCATTCGTCCACGCCGTTTTGGTAAGAGCATATTCCTGAGTATGCTCCATGCTTACTATGACTGTAGCAAGAAAGAGAAATTCCAAACGCTTTTCGGTGATTTATGGGTAGGTAAGCATCCTACTCCTTTACAGGGGAAGTATCAGATTCTTCACCTTGATTTCTCGTATGTGGGTGGTAGTATCGACAAGTTGGAGGAAAACTTCAATATGTATCTGCGTGTCAAATTAGACGGTTTCATGAGAGTTTACCAAGAATTTTATCTGGCAGATTTTAAGGAGAGGTTCTTTAAGTCTGATTCTGGTACGGAGAAACTGGCTTTGCTTCAGGATGAGACAGCAGCCAAGAGCATTCCTCTCTATCTGATCATCGATGAATACGACAATTTCACCAATACCGTGCTCAATGAACAGGGTGAGAATGTATATTGGGCGATCACCCATGCCGATGGCTTCTACCGTGATGTCTTCAAGAAGTTCAAGGGTATGTTCGAGCGTATTTTCATCACAGGCGTCAGTCCTGTTACCTTGGACGATGTGACGAGTGGCTTCAATATTGGCTGGCATATCTCCACCAAGCCAGAGTTCAACCAGATGCTGGGCTTTTCCTTGGAAGAAGTACGTAAGATGTTTGCTTATTACAAGGAAATGGGAGGCATTCCAGCAACAAGTGATATTGAGGTGATGATAGACGAGATGAAGCCTTGGTATGATAACTATTGTTTCTCTGAGGATGCTCTGCATACTCAGAGTAAGGTGTTCAATAGTGATATGGTCATCTATTATCTCCGAAATTATATTGATAGGGGGGAAGCTCCAAAGCAGATGATAGATCCAAACACAAAGACTGACTACAACAAGATGAAGAAACTTCTTCAGTTGGATAAGTTGGATGGTGACCGCAAGGGTGTCATCCGTACGATAGCTGAGACGGGGCAGATTGTGGCTCCTTTGACAGAAACCTTCTCTGCCTATAGGTTGACAGACCCTCTGATATTTACGAGCCTGTTGTTTTATTACGGTATGTTGACCATCAAGGGAACTCGTGGAGACAAGATGATATTGGGTATTCCAAACAACAATGTCCGCAAGCAGTATTATGGATATTTGATGGAGTTGTATGAGGAAAAGGCATACGTTGATACAAACCAACTTACTGATTATTACTATGATATGGCATATGAAGGTAAGTGGCGTGAAGCATTATTGTTTATGGCAGATGCCTATTCCAAGGTTTCATCCGTTCGTGACGGCATCGAGTCGGAACGCAATCTTCAAGGTTTCTTCATGGCATATCTGAATTTGAACAATTACTATTATACCGCACCGGAGCTTGAGTTGAATCATGGCTATTGTGATTTTTTCCTTTTGCCAAACCTTACCCATTATGCTACCAAACATAGTTATATCCTGGAGCTGAAGGTGTTGTCGAAGAAAGATTACGAATCAAAGCCTGAGGACGGCAAACTCTCTAAGGCAGAAGCTCAATGGCAAGAGGCAGAGGCGCAAATCAAGCGATATGCCGTGGCTCCAAGGGTTGAGGCTCTTCGCCAGGGTACAACGCTCCATAAAATCATCATGCAGTTTGTAGCTGGCAAGTTGGTGAGGATGGAGGAAGTTGCATGTTGAGTTACAGAGAATTCTTTCTTCAGTCTTGATGATATACAATGAATTGAGGCGTTCCGACGGATTTACACTCTGTAACGAAACAAAATCCCCCAACCTGCTGGAAACAGTAGGCTGGGGGAATTTTTATTTATCTTACTTCCAAAATCATATCTGTATTATTCTGGTTTCCCTGATTTTTTCAGCAAAGGGGCGAGGAACTTGTAGGTATAGCCCTTCTTCGCCTTCACCATGTCTTCAGGTGTGCCGGCAAAGAGGAGCTCGCCGCCACCTCTACCACCTTCCGGACCCATGTCGATGAGCCAGTCGGCTAGCTTGATGACATCCAGATTGTGCTCGATGATGATGACTGTGTTGCCACGGTCTATCAACTTCTGCAATACATTCATCAGGATGCGGATGTCCTCAAAGTGGAGACCGGTAGTTGGCTCGTCCAGGATGTAGAGCGTCTTGCCCGTGTCTCGTTTGGAGAGTTCGGTGGCAAGTTTTACTCGCTGACTCTCACCGCCGGATAGGGTGGTGCTGCTCTGCCCCAGTTTGATATAGCCGAGACCTACATTCTGCAAAGCCTTGATCTTGTTGAGAATCTGAGGCACATTCTCAAAGAACTCCACCGCCTGGTTGATGGTCATATCCAATACATCGGCGATGCTCTTGCCCTTATATCTCACCTCCAAAGTCTCACGGTTGTATCGCTTGCCATGACAAACCTCACAAGGTACGTAGACATCCGGGAGGAAATTCATCTCGATGGTCTTGTAACCATTTCCCTTGCATTCCTCACATCTTCCACCCTTCACATTGAAGGAGAATCTGCCCGGCTTGTAACCACGGATCTTCGCTTCCGGCAAGCCAACGAAAAGACTGCGGATGTCACCGAAGACACCCGTGTAGGTAGCAGGATTGCTGCGAGGCGTTCTGCCGATAGGACTCTGGTCTACATTCACCACCTTATCGATGTTCTCGATGCCCTCGATACTGTCATACGGCATCGGCTTCTTCAAACTGCGATAGAAATGCTGGGAGAGGATAGGCTGGAGAGTCTCGTTGATGAGGGTAGACTTGCCCGAACCGCTCACACCGGTGACAACGATGAGTTTGCCAAGTGGAAAGTCAACATCAACGCCCTTCAGGTTGTTACCCCTGGCACCCCGGATGGTGATGTGCTTGCCGTTGCCTTCGCGACGGACGGCAGGAACCTCGATGGCCATCTTGCCGTTGAGATACTGGGCTGTGATGGTATCGGTCTTGAGCATATCGGCAGGAGTACCCTGGAAGACCACTTCGCCACCCTTGCGACCCGCCTTCGGACCGATGTCTACAATCCAGTCGGCAGCACGCATCATATCCTCGTCATGTTCTACGACAATGACCGTATTGCCCAGGTCGCGCAGTTCCTTGAGACTGTTGAGCAGGCGCTCATTGTCACGCTGGTGCAGACCGATGCTCGGCTCATCGAGGATATAGAGCACATTGACCAGCTGGCTTCCAATCTGTGTGGCAAGGCGGATGCGCTGACTTTCACCGCCTGAGAGCGAAGCTGACTGACGGTTGAGCGAGAGATAATCCAGTCCCACATCGAGGAGGAAGGTGACACGGGAGCGCAACTCCTTGATAATCTCATGAGCCACCTTGGCTTTCATCGGAGGCAGATGCTGTTCCACCTCTTCCAGCCAGTCGCGCAACTCATCGATGTCCAGACTCGCCACTTCAGAGATATTCTTATCCCAGATTTTATACGCCAGGGATTCCTTCTTGAGTCGGAGACCGTGGCATTCCGGGCATTCAACGACAGAGATAAACTGGTCAGCCCATTTCTTGCCGTCATTGCTTTCTTCATTCTCCATCACCTTCCTGAGATAGTCGATGACGCCATCGTAGGCGCAGAAATAGTCGGTGGAAGTATGCACCTTCTCCTTATCTATCTTTACGTTTTCCAGTGAACCATAGAGGATTTCCTGCATGGCATCTTCTGGAATCTCGCGGATAGGAGTCTTGAGATTGAGGTCGTATTTTGACAGGAGCGACTCAATCTGCCAGAAGATCATCTGGTTCTTGTATTTGCCGAGCGGCACGATACCGCCCTCATAGATGCTCATGTCTTCGTCCGGGATGACCTTCTTGAGGTCGATCTGGTTCACCTTTCCCAGACCCTTGCAGTGAGGGCAGGCACCTTCGGGCGAGTTGAATGAGAACATGTTAGGAGCCGGGTCCTGATAGGCGATGCCGGTAACAGGGTCCATCAGACGCTTGGAGAAATTCTTCATCTCCTTTCTGCCTTTCTCGATGACAGCCACCATGCCGTCGCCTTGTTTCATGGCGATGGAAACGCTCTTGCGGATGCGTTCTTCGTCAGATTCGCGCACCACGAGCTTGTCTATCACCACCTCGATGTTATGGTTCTTGTATCGGTCTATCTTCATGCCCGGTACAATCTCCAGAATCTCTCCGTCCACCCGGGCATAGAGATAACCCTTGCGCCGCATGCTGTCGAAGAGTTCACGGTAATGACCCTTGCGCTGTCTGACGAGAGGAGCGAGGAGGTAGATAGCCTTGCCGGCATACTCATCGAGAATCATCTCGATGACCTGTTCCTCGGTATATTTCACCATCTCCTCACCGCTGCGGTAGCTGTAGGCTGTACCGGCACGGGCATAGAGCAGACGCAGGTAGTCGTAAATCTCGGTAGTTGTTCCCACGGTAGAACGGGGATTCTTGTTGGTGGTTTTCTGTTCGATGCTGATGACCGGACTGAGACCTGTAATCTTATCCACATCCGGACGTTCCATGTTGCCAAGGAAGTTGCGGGCGTAGGCAGAAAACGTCTCGATATAGCGACGCTGACCTTCGGCAAAGATGGTGTCGAAAGCCAACGATGACTTGCCCGAACCTGACAGTCCGGTTATGACGGTGAGGGAGTCGCGGGGTATTTCCACATCAATGTTCTTGAGATTGTGAACCCTGGCTCCCCATACATTAATCTTTTCTTCTGAAATCATTGTCCTGAATTTGTTTGGTTCTCGATGAAACCTCTGAGTACGTTTACATCTTTCCTGATATTGTATGTCTTGCCATCTGCACCTTTAGCCTTGACGAGGCAGAAGTAGACGCCATCCTTGACCGGCTTTCCCTTGTAGGTGCCGTCCCATCCGGTAGAAGGGTCGGTCCATTCGTAGAGCTTCTGTCCCCATCGGTTGAAGATGTAGGCATGAAATTCGGTGATACTCTGATAGCCATCCTTCGGCTTGTAGACGTCGTTGATGCCATCACCGTTCGGTGAGAACGCATTCGGCATCTTGAGAACACTCTCGGCAACGGAGACGGTGAAAGGCTTTTCCTCGTTGGTGAATTCAAGGTAGTCATCGCCCATGGTGAACTTGGCGTAGAGGATGACCCGGATATTGCCCGATTCGGTGAAATCGAATTCCGTATTCTCCTCATACCTTATTATATAAGGCTCCTGGGCGTTGTCTTTATAGAAACGCCATTCGTAATAAGCCGTCCATCCATCCGCATTGGAAGGGTGCGCCTCGAAAGAGGCATGGACCGGTGCAGAACCCGTATAGGATTCATCCGTAGATGTTTCGCCGTCAGGTCCGGTAAAGGAAACTGTCGGAGCAATCTCCTGTGCTATCATTTGGCTTGTAAAAAAAGCCAGTAACATGCAAAGTATACTTATTTTTTGTCTCATTTCTAGAATTATTTGTGCAAAGATAATAAAAAGCTGAGAGATTTTGGGCAGAATGCAAGATTTTTTGTATTTTTGCAGGTGAAAACATTGAAATCTGAAGAATATCGGAAGAAAAAAGCCAAAAAATCAGATGATATCCAGAAGATGAAAACATAAAATAATGAAGTTATGAGAAGATTCATGAGATATTTCTTTGTTGTCGTTGGGCTGATGCTCAGCGTCAGCATTTTCGCCCAGACCACCAAGTGGCGCGACATTTATACAGTGAAGAAGAAAGATACCATCTTTGGTATCGCCAGCAGCTACGGCTTGTCGCTTCCTGAATTGATGGAAGCCAATCCGGAGATGAAGCAGGAGGGATATATGCTCCAGAAGGGAGCCACCTTGTTTATCCCTTATGCCAAGGGACAGAAAAGTCCTAATCAGAAGACCGGTGACAAGGCGAAGGCTACTTCCTCTGCCAGTCAGAATACGGCTACAGCCAATGCTGGTCAGCGTACTGCTACTGCCGGCAACGCCGTGAAGGTGGGTGTGATGTTGCCTCTGCATGATGTGGATGGTGACGGCAAGCGCATGGTGGAGTATTACCGCGGTATCCTGATGGCTTGTGATTATCTGAAGAAACATGGCGTTTCTACCGATGTCCATGCCTGGAATGTACCTATCGATGCGGATATCCGCAATACCCTGGTGCAGGAAGGTGCCAACCAGTGCGACATCATCTTCGGTCCGTTGTATACCAAGCAGGTGGCTCCACTGACAGAATTCTGCAAGACCTACGGTATCAAGCTCGTCATTCCTTTCTCTATCAGTGGGGATGATGTGGAGCGCAACAAGGAAATCTTCCAGGTTTATCAGAGTCAGGAGAGCCTGAACGATGCTGCCATCAAGGCTTTTCTCAAGCGATTCACCAATGTGCATCCTATCTTTGTAGACTGCAATGATTCTACTTCCAGAAAGGGAGTCTTTACTTTCGGACTTCGAAAGGAATTGGAAAAGCGTAATATCAACTACAGCATTACCAATGTCAACTCCAGCATCGAGCAGTTTGCCAAGGCTTTCGTGCCTAGCAAGCAGAATGTGGTGATTCTCAATACGGGACGTTCTCCACAGTTGACGGCCGTGCTCAACAAGTTGGATGAGTTTGATGCCAAGTTCCCTGGTGCATCTATTTCCCTCTTCGGCTATACTGAGTGGTTGATGTATGCGAAGTATAATCTGGACAGGTTCTTCAAGTATGATACCTATATTCCTTCCACCTTCTATTACAATGCCGGTAATCAGCGAACCCAGTCACTGGAGACCAGTTATCAGCGTTGGTTCCATCAGCCGATGCTGATAGCCCAGCCACGTTTCGCCATTACGGGTTATGACCATGCCATGTTCTTTATTCAGGGTGTGAAGAAGGAGGGACGCAACTTTACCGGTGAAAGCAAGCATTCCACTTACCAACCCGTGCAGACTCCACTCAATTTTGTGAAGACAGGCAGCAAGGGAGGTTATAAGAACAAGAGTTTCATGCTGATTCACTATCCTTTCAATCATCAGATAGAGGCGGTGAAGTACTAGGACTTTGAGCTTTGAGCTTTGAACTTTGAATATTGAACAATGAACTTTATGATATGTATTTGATAAGAAAATATATACTGCTTTCTCTGGTTTTGGGTTTCGGACTGACTGTTTCGGCACAGATTGGAGAGCATCGCAATGACTTTGCAATCGGATTGAATGGAGGTTATGTAATGAGCTCGGTGGGCTTTACGCCAGACGTACAGCAGACACAGCACGGCGGAATGACGGCAGGTTTCTCGATGAAGTATACCTGCGAGAAATACTTCAATACCATCTGCTCCATCTATGCCGAGGTGAACTATTCACAGGTGGGATGGAAAGAGGATATTCTTGATATAGACAACAATCCGGTGATTATCACGGAAACCAAGGAGCCGATGGCTTATAGCCGTACCATCAACTATATCCAGGTGCCGGTGTTTGCTCATCTGGCATGGGGTAGGGAGACGAGAGGACTGAACATCTTCGTGAATGCCGGTCCGCAGTTCGGTTATTATCTCAGCGAATCGACCAAGACCAACTTCGACGTGAAGAACTTGCCGCAGACGGACAACAACCGTGTGAGTCCGGTGATGGCACAGTATTCGATGGAAGTAGAGAACAAGCTGGATTACGGTATCGCTCTCGGTCTGGGTGCTGAATACAGCATTCCGAGAATGGGTCACTTCCTTGCAGAAGCCCGCTACTACTACGGATTGGGAAATATCTACGGTTCGTCGAAGCGAGATTATTTCGGAAAGAGCAACTACGGACAGATTGTCCTGAAGCTCTCTTATCTCTTCGATATCACAAGAACGAAGAACGTGAAGAGGAAATAACTTCCGGCGATGATTATGGAAAAATAAGTAATAATATAAAATGAGTACAACAGAAAAAATGCAGATGAAATTGAGCGACTCTAAGTCAGCTCGCTGGACCGCCCTCTTCATCGTGAGCGTCACGATGATGTTCGGTTACTTTTTTACAGATGTGATGTCACCACTGGAGCCACTCTTGACAGCAGCCAAGGGGGCAGAGAATGGTCTCGGACTCGGATGGAGTTCGGATGAATATGGCTTCTTCTCTGGTGCCTACGGATACTTCAATGTGTTCCTCCTGCTTCTCTTCTTCGGTGGTCTTATCCTCGATAAGTTTGGCATCCGTTTCACAGGTATCCTCTCTACCGTCCTGATGTTTGGTGGAGCCTTGTTGAAGTGGTATGCTGTAGGTCATGAGTTTGCCGGATCGGTGGCAGTACCATTCTTCGGTACTTATAGTACACAGGTAGTGATAGCAGCTCTTGGCTTTGCCATTTATGGTGTAGGTTGCGAGATATGCGGTATCACTGTGAGTAAGGTTATCGTGAAGTGGTTTACGGGTCATGAGCTGGCTCTGGCAATGGGTGTGCAGGTGGCTACTGCCCGTCTGGGAACTGCTGCTGCCCTGAGTGCTTCTCTTCCTTTTGCCAAGGCGATGGGTGGAGTGTCTGCTTCTATTGCTCTGGGTGCTGCCTTGCTTTGCGCAGGTGTCTTGGTCTATCTGGTTTATTGTGCGATGGACAAGAAGGAGGATGCTTCAGCAGCTGCAGCGGCTACTGAGCCGGAAGAGGGTTTCAAGTTTTCCGACTTGGGTGGTCTTTTCAAGACAACCGGTTTCTGGTATGTGGCTGTGCTCTGCCTGATGTTCTATGCAGGTGTATTCCCATTCCTGAAGTTTGCTACCAAGCTGATGATTTTCAAGTATGGTGTTGATGCCAATATGGCAGGTCTGATTCCTGCGATGTTGCCATTCGGTACCATCTTCCTCACACCGTTCTTCGGTGGCATATACGACAAGTATGGCAAGGGAGCCACGCTGATGATTATCGGCAGTTGCCTCCTGACCTTTGTGCACGTCATGTTTGCTCTGCCAATCAACTCATGGGTGCTTGCCATTATATTGATGCTCATCCTTGGTGTTGCCTTCGGACTGGTACCATCAGCCATGTGGCCATCCGTACCAAAGATTATCCCAATGAAACTTTTAGGAACAGCATACGCCCTCATCTTCTATATCCAGAATATTGGACTGGCTCTCATTCCAGTATGGATTGGTAAGGTAAACCAGGCAAACACGGGTGCCGACGGTGTCATCGACTATACCCAGACGATGACCATCTTTGCCTGCTTCGGTGTGGTAGCCATACTCATCGCCTTCCTTCTCCTTTTGGAAGACAAGAAAAAGGGATACGGTTTGCAGAAGCCTAACGTGAAGAAATAAGTGAAGAGTGAAGAACGAAGAGTAAATTAAGTGAAGAGTGAAGAATTCGTTTGCTCTTTGTTCTTCGAACTCTTTGAAAGTATAATTCTATAAAAGAAAGGAAACAGCCATGAACGCTACACCTGAATCATTGATTAAAGATTATGCTGACCCTATAGAGCAGCAGGAGATAGACAAGTTTATCTGTTCGGAAATGAGCAGACAGATTCACCGATATATCAAAGGTATGTCGGGAACTAAACAAGCTATGCTCAAGTTTGAGGAAAAACTGGCAAGCCTCTCTGTTCCTGAGAAGGAGAAGGCGATTGCCAAGTATATCGATCTGAACCGAAAGGCATTGGACGGTCTTGACTTGAAGATGATTTTGGTTCGTTCGGTGGCTAATTATTGCGATACCTTCCAGTATATGCTGGATTTCGTGAACGACAAGCGCAAGATGGTGTTCTATTATCATCGTCTGAAGGAGAAGTATATCCGTTATCACGAGGTTTTCGAGGAGAACGGCAAGTTTGGAATGAAGGATCATCAGGGCAACGTAATGCTTCAGCCGGTGTATGATTTCCTCCGCACCTGCTACATCTATAATGATGACCTGAGCATCATGCCGGTTATTGCTGAGAAGAATGGCAAGATGGGACTGGTGATGCCGGACGGCAATGATACCGTGGTAGCAGACTTCCTCTATGATGAGATTTGTCTCAGGGATGAGTATCCTTATTTTGAGGCGGTAAGAGACGGCATCAGCGGATTGATTGATAAGTTTGGAAACTTCGTGAATTAAGTGAAGAACGAAGAGTGAAGAACGAAGAGTGAAGAATTCAATTGCTGATTCTTTATATATAATATTTAAAGAGAAAGGGCAATCAGATTGGGATGAACCAACTGATTGCCCTTTTTTACTTTCGTTGTTATTAGCAACTTAGTTTTTATCTAATTTTCTCTCTCGTTTCAAACCCTAGTGAAGAAAAGCAAGAGAATTCTTCACTCTTCACTCTTCGTTCTTCACTTAATTTATCCCAAGTATTTCATCAGGATCTTGATCTTTCCGCTGTCACGGAGCTTGATGATACTCTTTTCGCGAATCTGGCGAACACGCTCACGGGTGAGGTTGAACTCGCTACCGATTTCTTCCAAACCCTTCTCATGGCAACCGATGCCATAGCAGTAGCAGAGAATCTTGCGCTCGCGCTCCTTCAATACAGTCTTGAGAACACGCTGCAGCTCGCTCGCCATTGACTCGAAGTCAACACCCTTGTCGGTACGGCTGTCATCGCCTGATGCCATCACGTCTACCATCGCATTGTCATCATCATCGCTACCAAACGGAGCATCGATACTCATGTGGTGGTTGTCAGCCTTGATGGTCTGGTCAATCTTGCTTTCCTCCATCTTGGTGATCTGTGCCAACTCAGCAACAGAAGGCTTGCGCTGGTTCTCCTGCTCGAACTTGCTGATCTCAGCGCTGATCTTGCTCAATGCACCTACCTGGTTCAAAGGCAGGCGAACGATACGGCTCTGCTCAGCGATAGCCTGGAGAATGCTCTGGCGAATCCACCATACAGCGTATGAGATGAACTTAAAACCACGAGTTTCATCAAACTTCTCTGCAGCCTTTACCAAACCGATGTTTCCCTCGTCGATCAGGTCGGTCAGACCCAAACCCTGATGCTGGTATTGTTTAGCAACAGATACAACGAATCGGAGGTTTGCCTTGACCAGTTTCTCCTTGGCACGCTCACCCTCACGACCACCTTTGCGAATCTTCTGTGCGAGTTCGATCTCCTCATCGATAGAGACCATAGGCTCACGACCAATCTCCACCAAGTATTTATCAAGTGCTTCACTGGAACGGTTGGTTATACTCTTGCTAATCTTAAGTTGTCTCATATAAATCCTTTTACCTTTCTATTTATTTTAATCTCATTATTAATAATGTCGGAATCCACCTTTACGGTTTCGGGGTGCAAAGTTACAAAAAAAAATGCAATTTCATTGTAATAGAAATGGAAAATCTTTCTCCGATTTGTCTGTTTTTTAGAAATTTAGCCAATAATCGATATAAAAATGCAATTTCCTAAATGGTTTTTCCTGCAATAAGTTTGAAATATGGAATAAATTATGTATCTTTGCACAGAATTCGTGAGAAAAGAATAACTAAATAATAAAATAACAATAAAACAAAAATTATGTTTGAGAATCAACCAAAAGGTCTGTGGACCTTAGCTTTGGCCAATACCGGTGAGCGTTTCGGTTACTACACCATGCTCGCAGTATTCGCTCTGTTCTTGGGTGAGAACTTCGGTTTTGATGCAGGTACGGCATCTGAGATTTATACCTGGTTCCTCACTGCAGTGTATTTCTTGCCTCTGTTCGGTGGTATGGCTGCCGACAAGTGGGGTTACAACAAGATGGTAATCATCGGTATCCTCATCATGTTCCTGGGCTATCTGTTCCTCGCTATCCCATTGGGTGGAGGTTCTGTTGCTATTGCTGCCATGGGTGCAGCCCTGCTGCTCGTGAGCTTGGGTACTGGTTTCTTCAAGGGTAACCTCCAGGTAATGGTGGGCGACCTTTACAACGATCCTAAGTATGCACAGAATCGTGACTCTGGTTTCTCGCTTTTCTATATGGCGATTAACATCGGTGCCTTGTTTGCTCCTACCGCTGCTACTACTATCATGGCATGGGCACAGAACGACCTCGGCTATTCCAAGGCTGATTCTTATCACTTCGCTTTCGCTGTAGCTTGTGTTTCTGTGATTGTTTCTATCCTCATCTATTTCTTGGGTAAGAAGACCTACCAGCAGGTATTGGTAGCTGACAAGAAGAAGGAAGACGGTAAGGCTGAGGAAGTAGAGGAGATGAGTCCTGCTGAGACCAAGGAGCGCATCGTTTGCCTCGGTTTGGTTTTCGCTGTGGTTATCTTCTTCTGGATGGCTTTCCACCAGAACGGTTTGACCTTGACATGGTTTGCTGATGAGTTTACTGCTCGTGAGGCTACAGGTGCTACCGGTATGATGTTCAATGTGATCAACCTCGTTTGGTGCATCTTCATGGTATTCGGTATCTGTGGTCTGTTGACAGCTCCTAAGGGTACTTCAGGCAAGAGCAAGTTGATCAATCTCGCTCTCATCGTGATTCCTGCTGCCATCCTGGGTTATACTTACATGAATTCCGGTGATCAGACAGTAGCTATCGATGCTCCTATCTTCCAGCAGTTCAACCCTTGCTTCGTAGTAGCTCTGACTCCAGTGAGCATCGCTCTCTTCGGTTGGTTGGGTCGCATCGGCAAGGAGCCTAAGGCACCAGTGAAGATTGGTCTGGGTATGCTCGTTGCTGCCGGTGCTTATCTCCTGATGACTGTATCAAGTCTTGGTTTGCCTGCAACTGATCACCCTAACCACGTAGCAGACGTTACTCCAAACCTGCTCGTGAGCACCTACTTGATCCTGACTTTCGCTGAGTTGTTGCTTTCACCTATCGGTATTTCATTCGTATCTAAGGTAGCACCTCCAAAGTACAAGGGTATGATCATGGGTGGCTGGTTCGTTGCAACAGCCCTCGGTAACAAGTTGGTTTCTATCCCAGGTCACATGTGGGATATGCCATTGCCAGTAGTATGGGGAACCTTGATGGTTATCTGTCTGCTCGCAGCCCTCTTCATCTTCTCTATCATCAAGAAGTTGAATCGCGTAAGCTAAATTGGATATATAATCTTGCTTTGATACCGTTCAAAGCAAGATTTTTTTTTCATATTTTCCAAATTTAACTTCTTTTTCTTTGCAGTCTGAAAAGAATGTTGTACTTTTGCATTGTTTTAAATATAAAAGCGTATGACAGCTCGGGAAGATAGGGAAAAATTAAGGTCTAGCCGTGAGAACTTAAGTAAATTCTTCTATGATTTGGCTAAGGCTACTTTCACAGCTATGGTTGTGGGAGATGTAGTAACTATGTTTTTGAAGGAAGACATAACAACTACTGCAGTTTGGCTCTTTGTTGCTGGTTTAATTACCACCTGTTTGTTGTCTACGGTAGGGTATAGAATTTCTAAAATGTAAAGATATGGAAGCATTAATTATAACATTGGCTGGTACAGGAGTAGTAGCTTTGATAATAAATATTTGGTTGAGTACCAAATCGGGTAAAAAATGGCTTAAAAGTCTTTAAGAAAAAACGAGGTAACAGGCGAATGACCTGTTACCTCGTTTTTTATATGTTATTTCTTCAACCATTTGTCCAACCATCCGAAGAAGGTGCGCTGCCAGAGCACGCCATTCTGTGGTTTCAATACCCAGTGGTTCTCATCTGGATAGATGAGGAGCTCGGCTGGGATGCCACGCATGCGGGCTGCATTGAAGGCGCCCATGCCCTGATTGGCATTGATGCGGTAGTCCTTCTCGCCGTGGATGCAGAGGATTGGAGTATCCCACTTGTCTACGAACTTGTGAGGACTGTTCTCGTAAGTTCTCTTGGCGTTGGCTGTCTGGTCCTTGTTCCAGTAAGCATCGTCATACTCCCAGTTAGAGAACCAGGCCTCCTCGGTATCGGTATACATGCTCTCGAGGTTGAAAGCACCATCGTGAGCAAGGAATGCCTTGAAACGCTTGTCGTGATGACCGGCGAGATAGTATACTGAGAAACCACCGAAGCTGGCACCTACACAGCCCAGACGATCCTTGTCTACGTATGGAAGATTCTTGGCAGCATCGTCGATGGCAGAAAGATAGTCGTTCATGCACTGACCTGTCCAGTCGCCAGAAATCTCCTCGTTCCATTCACTTCCGAAACCTGGAAGACCACGGCGGTTAGGCAATACGATGACATAACCGTTGGCTGCCATGATCTGAATGTTCCAGCGATAGCTCCAGAACTGGCTGACAGGACTCTGAGGACCGCCCTCGCAGAAGAGAAGGGTAGGGTACTTCTTGGTCTCATCGAAGTTAGCTGGCAACATGATCCATACCAGCATCTGCTTGCCGTCGGTAGTCTTCACCCAACGCTGCTCACACTTACCCATGTTCAACTGGTTGAGGATGTGGTCGTTCTCACGGGTAATCTGCTCTACCTTGGTGCTCTTGGCATTCTTGCCAGGAGTTACGATGTAGATATCAGTAGGGTGGCTCATGCTGGCCTTGGTAGCAAGAAGCTTGTTGCCGTTGTTGGCGAGCGAGATGCTTCCGTAGTCAGCCCACTCGTCGGTAATCTGCTTCACTTCGCCCTTGAAGTTAGCCTGATAGAGGTTCAGGGTTCCGTGCCATACGCCGATGAAGCTGAGACTCTTGTTGTCCTTGTTCCATACGAAGCCTTCTACGTTAGAGTCGAACTTGTCTGATACATAGTTCTTCTTGCCGGTAGCAAGCTCATAGACACAGAGGCGGTTGCGGTCGCTCTCGTAGCCATCGCGAGCCATGCTCTGCCAAGCGATGTACTTGCCGTCAGCAGAGAACTGAGGGTTTACGTCGTAACCCGGGTTGTTCTTCAGATTCTCAGGTGCGTTGACAGCCTGGTTCTTCATGCTCTTGGTAGCATCAATATTAGGCTCAACATAGCCAGCCTCCTTGCAGAGGTTTCTGGTCTCGCGCGTACCTATATTATATAGGTAGATATCAGAGTCGGTAGAGATAGCATACTGAACGCCCTCCTTCTTGCGACAGGTGTAGGCGATGGTCTTGGAATCAGGACTCCAAGCCAACTGTTCGATGCCACCGAATGGAGCCATAGGGCACTCGAACGGTTCATCCTTAAGGATATCCTCGCCGGCGTTGACGGTGCCATCCTCAGCCACATCAGCAACGAACGGATGAAGGATGCTCTCTACATAGTGGTCCCAGTGGCGATAGTTCATGTCGGTAACGAGACGACCGGTAGCCAATGGGAGGTCAGAAGGATTCTCCTTAATGGTTCCGTGGTAAGGGAGTTCCTTGATGAGGATCACCTTCTTGCCGTCTGGAGAGAAGCGGAAGCCCTGGATGCCCAACTTGTCGTTGGTGAGCTGCTTTCTGCCAGTACCGTCTGGGTTCATGCTCCAGAGCTGACCGTCGCGGATAAAGGCAATCTTCTGTCCACCCTCGATCCATGCAGCATCGCTTTCACTCTTGGCATCAGTGGTCAGTGCCTTCTGGTTTTTGCCGTTGGCATCCATGATGAAGAGCATCTGATGGCCCTTGTTTTCCTTTACACTGTAGTAACCCACCTGGTAAACCACCTGCTTGCCGTTAGGCGAAGCTTCTGCGGCACCGATTCTTCCCATTGCCCAAAGAGCCTCTGGGGTCATCAGGTGGTTTTCCACCTTGATGTTGTTTTTCTCAATCATAGTCTGTGCATCAGCTGCAGTTGCGCTCATGGTGAGGGCTGCTGCAGCCAGAATCATTGCTTTAATCATACTTTTGTGATTTTTATTGAATATCTTCTGCAAAGGTACTGCAAATCGAGGACAATACAAAATAAATCGCGATTTATTTTTATTGTCGAGTGCAGCGTAACTTCTGTAAAGTTACTGTAATTTAGTGACAATACAAAATAAATCTTTAAAAAAACTTTTTTATTCTTTCTCGTTTCCTATTTTTTTTTGTACTTTTGCAACGATAAATAGAAACATTAAACCTATGGATATGTTATTTCTTCTACAATTTGCCTGTTGTGTCATTACTGGCATGCTGGCATTGTTACTGATATTGACCCGTTTTCAGATGCGCTGGCTGAATCGTCGCTATGAGGTTTCCCGCTGGCTGATCTGTACAGGTATGATGGGCTTGGCAGCCCATTATGTCCTGCAGATGATATACGGGTTTAGGGCTTCGGGCGATGAGATTGGCGCTGTGGTGAATATTCTTTTTTATGCGCCTATAGAATACGTCGTTTCTTATGCCACCTTTAACCTGATCTGTTATCGGGGTGGCAGAAAGCAGTTTGGTATGCTCTGTGTTTCCAGTTATGCTCTCATCCTGGCTTGCTTTTTTGTGGGAGCCTTGTCCAGGAATAGCCTGCATATCGGTTTCTGGCTGTATATCATGCTGGGACTCTTTACCGTCTGCATGATTTACTGCATCACCAAGACCTATCGTGAGATGCGGCATCATCGCAGGATCATCCAGGAGAATACCGCAGAAGACCTTCTGCCTTTTGACAGTTATGCCTGCATGAGCTATATTTCCATGGGCATCTGCTGCCTGGCTTTGCTGGTAGGCATCGTCTCCCGTTCCGTTTTGGTTGTCATCGCTCCTTTCGTCTTGCTTTCGGTGGTAATCTTCATTATCAGCTTTGTGGGGTATGGATTCAATATCGTGCCGATGGATATCATGCTTGAGAAACAGATGGAAGAAACAGAAAAGAGTTCTGCAGTGGATGATACTGCTGAGGAAGCCAAGGCTGCCAAAGAAACTGAAAGTCTCTCGCAGGAGCGCATTGATGAGATAGAGAAACTTTTGGCAGAATGGTGCGAAGAGGGTGGTTTCTGTGAAAGTTCTGTCAACATGCCGATACTTTCTTCCAAGCTCTGCATCACCCGTGCAGAATTGACAGCTTATTTTGAGATATATCTTCAGAGCAGTTTCAGAACCTGGTTGGGCGATATCCGATTTAAGAAGGCCCAGAGCATGTTGCTGGAAGATAAAAAGTACAGTAACGATGCCGTTTCAATAGAATGTGGCTTCTCATCTCATGCCCATCTCTATAAAATCTTCAAGGCAAAAACGGGTATGACTCCTATGCAATGGAGGGAATTAATGCGTAAAAAAATGTAAAAAAACAGTTTCATTCCTACCAATGAAACACCTATTTTGTAGGAATGAAACTATTTTCTTGAGGAATGAAACTCCCTTTTTGAAATAAAAACTGTATATTTGCAGTCGTAAGTGAAATTCAATTAAGGAGTGTATATGGGGAATGATTCAATATTACAGACTATGACACTCGCAGATATCGTGGGTGTGATTCTCATCATGGTGATAGCCCTGGGTGCATTCTCTTTGATGTGGATAGATTATAGAGTATATATGGAAGATCATAATAAGCATTTCCGCTTGTTTGATTTTATCAGGAAGGAACAGCTCTACCTTTTCCTTTTCCTGATGTTCTTCTTCTTGATAGGAGGAGAGATGTTGCTCTATATGTTTTTTTAGACGAATGAAACTTTTCTAGGAATTGGGTATATTCGGGCAAGGCAAAGATGAAAGTATCGTTGCCTTGCAGCGGATATATTTTTTTTGAGCATTTTTGTGATAACTTTTGCGCCCATTATTTGATTATTCAATACTTTTTTTGTAATTTTGCAGGCGATTTTTGATTTCAAATTGCAAGATATAATAACAATTATGAAGATAGGATTTGACAACGAGAAGTATCTGAAGATTCAATCCGAGCATATCAAGGAGAGAATCTCTAAGTTTGATGGAAAGCTGTATCTCGAATTGGGAGGTAAGCTTTTCGATGACCACCACGCCAGTCGTGTTTTGCCAGGCTTCCAGCCTGATAGCAAACTGCGCATGTTCCAGAAAATCAGCGATAGCATCGAGATTGTTATCGTAATCAGTGCCGCCGACATCGAGAAAAACAAGAAGCGTGCCGACCTGGGTATTACTTACGATGAGGACGTATTGCGCCTTCGTGGCGAGTTCCAGAACCGTGGCTTCATGGTGGGTTCTGTTGTCATCACCCATTATAACGGTCAGCCTGCAGCCATCGCCTTCAAGCAGCGATTGGAGCGTGAGGGCATCAAGACTTACTGCCATTATCTCATTGAGGGCTATCCTCATGATGTGGATCTCATTGCTTCTGACGAGGGTTTCGGAAAGAATGATTATGTGGAGACAGAGCGTCCGCTGGTCATCGTTACTGCTCCGGGTCCTGGTAGCGGTAAGATGGCTGTCTGCCTGAGCCAGCTTTATAATGAGAACAAGCGCGGGGTGCGTGCCGGCTATGCCAAGTTTGAGACCTTCCCTGTATGGAATCTCCCATTGAAGCATCCGGTGAACATCGCTTATGAGGCTGCTACTGCCGACCTCAATGATGTGAACATGATCGACCCATTCCATCTGGAGGCATACAACAAGATAGCCATCAACTACAACCGTGACGTGGAGATTTATCCTGTGCTCAACGCCTTGTTTGAGGGTATTTACGGTAGCAATCCATACAAGTCGCCTACGGATATGGGTGTGAACATGGTGGGCTTCTGCATCTCTGATGATGAGGCTTGCTGCGAGGCTTCGAAGAACGAGATTGTCCGTCGTTACTATGCGGCTACCAATAAGTTGGCTGCCGGTGCGTGCAACGAGGAGGAAATTAACAAGATTCAGATGCTTTTCAAGCAGGCTAAGATTACCACGGCTTATCGCAAGGTGACTGTAGCGGCTAAGGATCATAAGAAGGAGACGGGTCATACTTCTGCAGCGATTGAGTTGGAGGATGGTACGATTATCTGCGGTCATAGCAGCGAGCTCTTGGGTTGCAGTGCGGCATTGATTTTGAATGTTACCAAGCAGTTGGCGGGTATCGACCATGAGTTGAAGTTGATTCCTCAGTCTATGATTGAGCCTATCCAGCATACAAAGGTGAATTACCTGGGTGGTCACAATCCTCGTCTTCATACGGATGAGGTTTTGGTAGCCCTCTCTGTTCTTTCAGAGAATGATGAGAACTGCAGAAAGGCATTGGAGCAGTTGCCAAAGCTCCGTGGCTGTCAGGCACATTGCACTGTGATGCTGAGTGATGTGGATCAGAAGATTTTCAAGAAGCTTGGTGTCAGCATCACCTGCGAGCCAGTGTTGAAGAAGTAAATTCGTTTTAAATTAAATACCCCCGAAAAGGTATAGTTAATCTCGTAGTTTGATTAATTATACCTTTTCGGGGGTAATTTGTTTTATGCAGAAACATTATCTTAATGCCATAACTCTGCTGAGAATCAGCTTTTTGTATTCCTTCTTCATGCTTTCTGGCAGGAAGGAGGCTTCTATGAGGTCGAGCCATTTCACGATGGAGCGGCGGAATTTCTTGGCGATGTTGCTGATTACCTTGTCGCTGAGGCCTGAGGCAGTCATTACCTTGATGAAATCAGCTTTCTGAATCTTTCGCTTTCTGCCATTGAGTGTCAGGGCTAGTTCTTCTGTATCTTCCGGCATTACAATCTTGGTGCAGAGAAGGTCGTAGGCTGGGGTTAAGCCATAGCCCAACCTGCGGTTGTTGTAGAGCGAGAAGTTCTTGAGATGCATATCGGCATTGCCGGTAATCCACGAGAAGATGACTACCTCCCAATAGTTCACGAGGTCGAGTTGCGGGAAGGAGGAATATTTCTTGATGAGTTTGGCAACCTGCTCGTAGGAACCTTTGTATTTGTATTCGGTAAGGCGCTCTGACAGCTGGCACATATCCTCCATCGGTATTTTTGTTCCATCGTCCAGTCGGTCTATTCTCCGGGTGATGTAACAGAGTTCGCCATCGGCAAAACGGATCAAGCCGTGGGGAACCACGGCGATTTTGGCTGCTTCAGCGAGATGCATCGTGAGGTCTTCGATTTCGGGAAGACAGCGATAGCGATCGGTCTGGGGCTTCAGGATGTATTTGCCCCAGAGTCCTACGATGGTGAAGCGGGAAGGTTCGTTCTTTCCGCCTGGGTTGACATCGAGCGAGAGCTTCGCCTGTACACCCGTGAGGGTGGTTTGGGCACGGACTACCTGTTTTGCCAGGTCGCCTATTTCCTTTCTAACATAGGGTAGGACAGGGGCTTCCCTTGTGCCGAAGAGTTTCTTGGCGCAAGCAGGGTGGTAATCTACCTGTCCGGGCTTGAGCGGTTTATAGCAATATAGACATTTCTCCATATTTCTTTTTCCTTTCTAGTTTTATTCTACAGGGATTACGCTGACGGCTCCGATGCAATCCTTGCAGCAGGCAAGGAGGAGCGACATTCTGTCCCGTTGGTTGATTTTCCAACTGCTTTCTGCGATATTCAACAGCCATCCTTCGGGGATTAATCCATCGAAGAAGGGAAACAGCACGGTATCGTGGTAGGGTTCATCTGATAACGGGAGCGTGAGGCTCACGGCTTCCGCACTATCCGATGCCAGATAATCGGCATCGTATGCGAAGGTAAAGCCTGTTTCGTCTTCCGTCAGCAGGCCTACGTATTGGTCGTAGAGATATATTTTTCCTTGTTTCATGGAATTTTAAAGCTTTTGCCCTTACAGGGCGATTTTGTATATATCAATGATACCCAGGGCGTTGCCCTGGGCTAGGAGCTTCTGCCCTTTCAGGGCGTGTTGGGGCTACCCCCGTTTTATTCTTTTTTGATAGGAACGGGACCGATTTCCTGGCCGAAGAGGAGGAGGACCTGATTTACTTTATCGAGTCTTAATGTTTCCTTTCCCTGTTCCAGTTCTCTTACGAATCGGAGACCTACGCCCGATTTCGCTGCTAAATCCACCTGGGTCAATCCGAATTGCTTGCGCATTTCCTTGACGTATGATGATAATGTATTGCTCATATTTTATTTCTTTTATACCCTTTCGGGTAAAATAATAATATCTATCTTATAATATTATACCCTATCGGGTAAAAAAAAGTATAATAGGTTATGACATATTATACCCTTTCGGGGACAAATATACGAATAAAAAATGAAAATACCCCCGAAAAGGTATAATTTATAATATCAT
>CAKPWR010000046.1 GCA_934196725.1 uncultured Prevotella sp. | reverse complement strand
TGCACGCTGCTGATGGTGACGAAATCGTAGGTGCCGCTGCTTCGGTAGGAGAACGAGAGGTTCATGTACCAGCCCTTTGGAAGATGGAAGCCGTTGTAGAGGCTGAAGATGTAGTAGGGGTCGTGGAAGCTTTTCTCCTTGCCCATGCTGATGGCCTTGATGAAGCCCTGCTGGATGCCTGCCTGCACTTGTGGCTCGTAGAAGCCCCAGCGGTGGCGGTAGCCTAGGAAGCTGCCCCAGTTCCAGCAATGGTCGATGTTGGTCCAGGTGATGTAGCCCGTTTGCGGGTCATCGGAATCGGGTTCGATGATGCTGGTGATGTAATCTTTCACGTAGGTGTAGCTTGCCTGGAGGAAGAGGTCGCCGTAGCTCGCCTGGTATTGGAACTCGTGGCGCTGGGATGGTTCCAGCTGGCTGTTTCCTACCTGTCTCATGTAGCGGTTCGCGTAAACCGTGCCCGTGTTCAGCTCCTGGAAGGATGGGCGGGTTTCGGAGGAACGGTAGCTCAGGGACTGGGAGAATCTGCCTGATTGATGAGTGAGCAGGAGGGAAGGGTAGAGGTTATCGTATTTGCGATGAAGCGGCTCGGTGGAGGCTGTTTCTGGCGTTCCAGTTCCAGTTGTTCCAGTTTCTGAACTTCCAATTCCAGTTCTTCCAGTTTCATCTTTCAGATAGTTCAGGCGGCTATCCACGTGCTCGTATCTCAATCCTACTCTTAATGAGAAGGGCTTGAAATCGAGTGAATACTCGGCGAAGACGGCAGCATGATTCTCCTTGGTGATGCTGTGAGTGGAGGTTCCCTTATCGGTTGGGGTGTAATTGGCGCGCGATTCGCTCTTCACGTAGTTATACTCGGCGCCCATCATCCAGGTTTGCTTGTCGTTGATGGTGTAGTTGGCGCGGGCCTTTGCTCCCCAAATGGTTCCATCGCTTTGAGGGAGGAGTGTGAACTTGTTTCTGGCTTCCTGCTGGGGGGAGCTTGAGGCGCGGGACCAAGCGATGGAATCGCTTGGAACGGAGGCAAGGAGGGGGACTGAAGGGGAGCTGCTTGCTGCTACGAGGGCGCTTGGGGAGGTGGCTGCTCCTCTTCCTTTGGCTGTTCCTCGCTCTGAAATTTCATCTACGAATTGGGCCTGCTCTGTGTGCAGCTTCACGAAATCGCCGAAGAAGTTCAGCTTCCACTTTTCTCCGTATTTGCCCTGGTAGAAGGCGTTTACGTGGTGCTGCCAGTCGTAATAGAGGAACTTGTTGTTGCCCGTTACGTTATCATCTACGTGATCATTGGTCATCGCATAGCTCGTCATCTTGAAAGGCATCGGCTGATGGATGTTGTAGCCGTCGTATTTTACTCCGATGGTTTGCTTTTCAGTCAGGGCGAGGTCGGCTCCGGCACTCCAGTAGAAGCGGTCGTAGTAGCTGTGCTTGCAGTCGAGGGTGGAAGAGGCGATGTAGTTGGTGGCGTTATCGCCTGCATTATTTCCAGTATTATCGCCTGCCTGGTTGCTGCTTACGTAATTCGTAGCAATGTCCTGTTCTTTCCATATCCCCTGCCAGTTGGCGTAGCTAAGCTTGGCGTAATACGTCATTTTGCCGCGGGTGTAGGTAAGGTCGAGGTCATGGTTGTTGCTCACGAAGGAGTCGAAAAGGAAGCCGGAGTTCTCCACGATGGCGAGTCCTTGCAGGTTCTTCTTGGTTGTGATGAGCAGCACGCAGCCCACGTTGTTGCCGTATTCGGCTCCGGGATGATGAATCACCTTCACCTCTTTTATCTGTGTAACGGGCAGGTTTTCTACCACGCTGTAATCCTGCACCTTTCTGTCGTTGATGTAGATTTCGGGTGCGCCGCCGATAAATGCCTGCGGTTTGCCATCCTTGGTTTTAAACATTCCGGGGAGCTTGGCAAGTACTTCCGTAGCATTCGGCTCCTTCTCGAGAGAAGTTCCCGAGATGCGCGCCACGATTCCTCCATTCTTCTGGCGGAATTGTGAGCGGGTTCCTTTAATGGTTACGGCTGCGAGTTGCTTCTCCCATAGGATGCTGTCCTGGCGAAGCTTTTCCTTCATCGCCTGGATGCTGTCTGTAGAACTACTCTCAGTCGAAATGCTCTCTATTGTAGTGGTCTCTGTTTTCTGAGCGTTCGCCATCATCGGGTTTCCCAGGACGAGCAAGCCGCTCATGATTAATTCATGTTTCATAATCTTCCTTTTAATTTTACAGTAAAAATTGTCGCAAAATATTGCGAATGATGCTGCAAAATTACGGATAAGGAAAGAAAGTGATTTTAATATAACGGAATTTTTCCGGATAATCTGCGTGTTTTTATGAGATAACTCTTGTCGTTTCATCAGAATTCATTATCTTTGCAGAAAAAATGCTGCACTCGGCAATTTGAAAGCAAGCTTTCATTGCGCTCGTTTGCAATTTCTTTGCAGAAAAAACTATGAACATAGAATCAGTTAGAGAGTATTGTCTCTCACTCCCCCTCGTTACCGAGGATTTCCCTTTTGATGAAACCACTTTGGCGTTTCGGATTATGGGCAAGATTTTCGCCTGCCTCGACCTGGAGCGCCCGGAATGGGTTACGATGAAGTGTAATGCCGATTACGCCCTCGAACTCCGGGAGATCCATCCAGAGATAGAAGGCGCCTGGCATTGGAACAAGAAGTATTGGAACCAGGTGAATCTCTATGGTGAGCTGGAAGATGATTTCATCCAGGGATTGCTTCGCCACAGCTATTCCGAGGTGGTGAAGAAACTCAAGAAACAGGAGCGGTTGGAGCATCCGGAAATGATGGAAGTGAAGGAATAGGGAAAAAGTAAAAAGAAGAAGGCTCTGAATTAGCCATAAGAAATGCTGATTCAGAGCCTTTTTTTATTAATTTATAATTCCTAGCTTTTTAAGTCTAGAGTAAATCGCTCCTCTCGAGCGCTCCATGATTTCTGCTATTTCCTTTATCTTTTTTCCTTCATTATAAAAGTTTATCAGAATGTCGTCTGCTTCTTTTTCCCAAGGTAGATAGGCGTTTCCATGTTCTTTTCTTTTTTCTTCGACAGAATACGCTTTCTTATGTGTTGGGTTTGTTGAAGTTTTATCCAGAATCCTGTATTCCCAGTCCTCGATGGTTCTGGTTTCTGTGCTGAAGCTGATGCCAATCTTTACGAGCTTTCTTTCATCTGCTTCGAAAGGAACCATATAGCCTTTTTCGTCTATCTGGGCGAGGGCTTCCTTGGCAGGCTTGTTAATCTTTATCTCGAAGACGAAGATGGTGTGGGGCGAGAACATTACGGCATCGGCCCTGCCCCTGCAACTCTTCACCTGCGTGAGAACAGCTATGTTCATCATCGAAAGCATGATGTAGAAAACGGTTTCGTAATAATACTCGTTTTTCTGCATGTCTGCCAATACATCCTTTCCGCCTTCCGGGTAAGGAATGGAAGCAAAGTAGGATTTCATCAGCGTCATCGCCTTGTCGATGTTTCCATACACCAATGCCTGGTAGAATCTTGCCGCAAAGCCCAGCGAAGTACCATCGCTCAGATTCGTATAGAGCGGCAGCAGGTTTTCCATCAATCCGGCCCTTACTTCCTTGTTTGGAATGCCCAGATAGTAGCCTTTGGTGAGAGGGTCGTAGTCCTTGATGGTAAGATAACCGCTCTGATAGAGCAGAGGCAGGGCATCCGTCATTTTCTCCGTTGGACGGTCGAACGAAGACGAGAAGGCGAAGACATTGTCCAGCTCCGTCACGTTAGTCTTGAATCTCTGCATCTGATTGATGAGATAGGTAGAAGTGCCTGATGCAAACCAGTAGTCCTCTATCTCGCCCGATGCCAAGGCTCTCATCAGACTGAACGGATTGAAGATGTCTGGGCTGTTTCTTGTGAAATGATAGCCGTCGTAATTCTCCTGAAGCATCCGTTTCATCTCTTCCTTGCTCACCCCATTGTGTTCCGCCATCAGTTCGATGTCTTGGCTCAGGGTGGTGGCGAGCTCCTCCTTGGTAATGCCGCAGATGGCTGCAAACTCTGGGTCCATGGAGATGTTGGTCAGATTGTTGATGGCGCTGAAGATGCTGAGCTGCGAGAACTTGGTGATACCCGTGATGAAGGCGAATCTCCAATACTTGTCACATTCCTTGATAGGGGTGTAGAATTCCTGCATGATGGTTCTCACTTGCTCTAATTTCTCTTTGTCGTGAAGAACATCGAGCAGAGGAGCATCGTATTCGTCTATGGTGATGACGAGGTCTTTGCCAGTCTTCTCTTTGATGGTTTTGATTAGCGTCGTCAATCTGTTTCCTGGGGTCTTTTTGCTGCGCTCTATTCCGTATTTCTTCTCGTAATCTTCAAGTTGTATGTCAAATTTCTCATAAAAATATTTGATGTCGCAATACTTGAATATGGACATGTCGAAGTGCAGGACAGGGTATTCTGTCCAGTCCTTTTCCAATCCTTCGATGGCAAGCCCCTTGAACAGGTCTTTCTCGCCAGCAAAATAGGAATGGAGGGTTGTGCTCAGCAAGGATTTTCCGAACCGTCGGGGACGACTGAGAAATACATACTTGTACTTCTTGGTCAACTTGTATATCAAGTCAGTTTTATCCACATACACGCATCCTCTGTTGATGATGTCGCTGAAGGTCTGTATTCCCACAGGATAAATTCTTTCTACCATAGTCTTTGCATTTTTATTCTTTGTGGCAAAGTTACGAAAAGTTTTTGAAATGAAAGCGATTTGGAAAGAAAAAATGTGGGTCGGGGATGAAAAAGTGGAGGCATTTGGAGGAATAGGGAAAATTATTCATTTTTTCTGTAGTTTGGGTAATACGGGTTTTCTGAATTCTTCGTATCTTTGCAACCGGAAATCATAATTATAAATATAAGAAAATGTATATTGAGAAAATAAAGTCGCCAGCCGACTTGAAGGAGCTGGATTTGAAGGCGCTGCAGATGGTGGCGGATGAGACAAGACAGGCTGTGTTGAACCGTGTGAGCAAGCATGGCGGTCATGTGGGACCGAACCTCGGATTCGTGGAGGCTACCGTAGCGCTCCACTATGTGTTTAATGCGCCAAAGGATAAGTTTGTGTTTGATGTCAGCCACCAATGCTATCCTCACAAGGTGCTTACGGGGCGTGCTGCGGGATTCCTCGGCGACGTGGATGACATGAATGCCATTTCGGGTTATTCTTCTCCTGCCGAATGTCCGGAGTATGATAACTTCGAGGTGGGGCATACTTCCACTTCCGTGAGTCTTGCCACCGGTTTGCAGAAGGCGCGCGACGTCAAGGGTACCGATGAGAACATCATCGCCATTATCGGCGACGGATCTCTTTCTGGCGGCGAGGCTTTCGAGGGACTGGATGAGGCTTCGGAACTCGGCACGGGCATCATCATCGTGGTGAACGACAACGAAATGTCTATCGCCGAAAATCATGGCGGAATCTATAAGAACCTGCGTGCCTTGCGCCAGAGCAACGGCACCTGCGAGCACAACTGGTTCAAGGCGTGGGGCTTTGAATACAAGTATCTGGAAGAGGGTAACGACATCGAAAAACTCATCCAGGTTTTCGAGAGCGTGAAGGATACGGATAAGCCTACCGTGGTTCACATTCACACAGAAAAAGGTCATGGATTTGCGCCAGCCGTAGCCAACAAGGAGGCATGGCATTGGGGAATGCCTTTCAATCTGGAAGACGGTTCGCGACCAAGAAGGAATGCCGATGGAACCCTCCCGGAGGTTGCTCCAACTGAGGATTACGGTACATTATTCTCCGACTGGATGCTCAGCGAGATGAAGCTGGATAAGACCCTCATCGCCGTAACCGCCGGTACTCCTACCGCAGGCGGCTTTACTGCCGATAAGCGCCAACTGGCTGGCAAGCAGCACATTGATATGGGAATCGCCGAAGAGCAGGCTGTAGCCATGATTTCGGGAATGGCGAAGGGTGGACTGCATCCGGTTTGGACCGTTTACAGCACCTTTATCCAACGTACCTACGACCAGATAGCGCAAGATCTCTGCATCAATTCCAATCCTGCCGTAATCAACGTTGTAGGAGGCGGAGTGAATTCGATGAACGACATCACCCACATCTGCCTTTTCGATATTCCGATGCTCTGCAGCATTCCGGGGCTCATCTATCTGGCTCCAACCACCTGCGAGGAGTATTTCGCCATGCTCCGCTGGAGCATTCTGCAGGATAAGAAACCTATCGCCATCCGCGTGCCAAGCAATGGCGTGGTTCATACGTCAGAAGCCGTTGATGCTGAGTATGGTTACGAGGCAAAGTACAAGGTGATGCACCAGGGCGAGAAGGTGGCAGTCATCGCCGCCGGTTCGTTCTATCAGAAGGGCGAGAATGTAGTCCGCCTGTTGGCTGATAAGGGCATCGATGCTACGCTCATCAATCCCCGTTATCTGAATGAGGTGGATGCCGAGACGCTGGATAGCCTGAAGGCAAACCATCAGTTGGTGGTAACCCTGGAGGATGGCTCGAAGGATGGCGGCTTCGGCGAGCGCATCGCCTCTTACTATGGTACTTCAGAAATGAAGGTGATGGTGGGCGGCATCAGGAAGGGACTCTACGACAGATATGATGTGCAGCAGTTGCTTTCGGATAATCGCCTGCTCGATGAGCAGATTGTGGAAGACGTTTTGTTAGTTATTAATGATTAGTTATTAGTTAGACGGCATAGTTAGTTTTTATTTAACGAGAAATCCAAGCTGGAGAATCATCTCTAGCTTGGATTTCTTCTGTTTTATCATCGAATGTTTGTCTTAATCCCAGTCATTAACTCAATCATCATCATCGTCATCATCATCCCAATCTCTATCGTGCTTCCACTTCTTCTTGTCGTGCTTCCACTTCTTGTCGTGCTTGTGATGCTTGTGATGCTTGTTCGGCTTTCCTGGTCCATAAGTTACATGGGTTCCGCCTGGCCATCCTGGTCTTCCGTAGCTGCACTCAGGGCGAGGGCGGCGCTTGTCGTGTCCCCAGTTATGCTTTGGATACTTGGTGTAAATATGGTGAACATACACATGATTCTCCCAGCCGATAGGGCGATAGAAATAGTATGAGTTCTTGAATTTCTTCCATTGTCTGGCGGTCATCATACGCTTGAGCTGCTTGTTGCGATAATGCCAGCCGTAGGCATCGATGTCACGATAGCTTCGGATGCCGTCCAGGTAGGTGAAGTTGATGTTCAGGAGATTGTTGCGCTGAACGTTGCTCAATCCCAGTTCTACCACCATCTTGTCTGTGATAAAACGAGCTTCTGCCTGAATATTTGTCAGTCTCTGAGCATTCATAGATATAATCATCATCCATGCTGCTACCAATGTCATAATCATTCTTTTCATAACTATCTTCTCTTTAAAGGGTTATTACTGCATTTATTTATTTCTGGTGCAAAGATAGAGAGAATAGCTGAAAAAAGCAAGGGGAAAACCATAAACCAGCGTATGATTTTCCCTAAAAGCATCGGGGGAGATTCCCAAACCGATTGATTCCCAAAAAACTAACTGATCACGTTATCTGGCGTGATGTTCAATTACCACTCTACCTTTTCGTTCAGAATAACGCCATCGGTAGCATCTTTGGCAGTAAAGGTTTCGCCACGATACTGCACGCAGAGCATCAGCAGAGGCTCAGCACCATTGTTGCGAACAGAGCGCTTGCCGGCAGGAGCCACTCTTACCACGCTGCCCTCCTGAATAGGGAATACCTCGCCGTCAACCTGGAACTCGCCCTTGCCACTCAGGAAGAAATACAGCTCCTCGTGGTTCTTGTGAGTATGGAGGAAGCCAGTCTCTGTGCCAGGAGCAAAGCTCTGGAATGAGAACTCGCCACCAGTAGCGTTCACGCTCTGACCTCCGAATACCTTTCCTGGAATCTTAATCTCAGGACCCAACTGCAAGGTGTAATCCTTGATTACATTCATCTTACCAAAATCAACGGCTGTAAAGTTGGCAGCCTTTGCGATAGTCTTTGTTTCTTTCATCTTGTTCTATTATTTAAATGTTTATATTTCTGAATTGCGATGCAAAGGTACTGCAAAAAATCCGTTCCCACAAGAAGGCACTTTGGGGTGGGATAGTTTCCTGAAGGTAACTATTGTGATGGAATGGGAGGAAGAAAAAACAAGCGTTAACTTAGATTAACTTTGAATGTTTGGTTTCTTTGGGGATATTAGTTACTTTTGTAGCCTATTGCAGATAATACGATAGTTATTGCGATAGAAATGGAAAAGAAAAAGTAGATTATTAATAAGGTAAGAATAAAGATTATGGCAAGAATGATAAAGGAAATGGTTTTCCAGGATTGTCCGATTCGTAATGTGCTGGCACGCATTAGCGACAAGTGGTCGTTGCTCGTTATTTATACGCTGAATATCCACAAGGAGGAGCCGCTCCGCTTCAACGCCCTCCGCAGGCTCATCCCCGATATTTCGCAGAAGATGCTTACCAGCACCTTGAAGACCCTGGAGGCGGATGGCTACGTTAACAGAAAGGTGTATGCCGAGGTTCCGCCAAGAGTGGAGTATTCGCTTACCCCTCGTGCAGAATCCCTGATTCCTATCATGAATAGTCTGATAGGATGGGCGAGCGATAACATGGCTGCGATTTTGAAGGATAGAGCTAAAGCGGTATAATAAAGGTGGTTTTGTCATCCATCTGGTAATAAAGAAAACTCTTATATAAAAGGTATAGGTACGCTATTTGGCGTACCTTTTTTGTTATCTGAAAGCAAGTCTTTTCGTTTCGTTGAAACAATCGGGGCGTTCGTTGAATAAAGTTGCGGGTGTAACAGCTTTGTATTACCTTTGCAGCAGAATTAAAAAAATGAACGGCTGATGTCGGAATTTAAAACGATTGACTTATGAAACGAATATTTGTATTTTCACGGATGATGGCGATGATGATTCTCGCCACAACGCTGACCATCGGATGTTCTTCAGGTTCTGATCTCGATTTCTTTGACCAGGGAAACGGAAATGAAAACGGGAACTCGGGGAATGAGAACTCTGATAGCGGGAGCTCGGGCTCTGCTACCACTTATAATAGTTCGCTCAGCGACCTGACCGGCTTCGATATTGCCATCGATAAGACGGCGCTCGGCGAATCGGAAACCATACCCACGGAAGGCGATGAGGCGGAGGACTTCATCGAAAACAACAGCTTCAAAAACGAAGTTGATATTGCCTTCAATGGTTCTTCGGCTTCCACCTCGGGAAGTGTGGATGGCGTAACGGTTACCATCAATGGGGCTGACGTCATCGTGAAATCTTCAGCCAAGAAAGTATTCTACAACGTGAGCGGAACCACCACCAACGGTTTCCTCAAGATTTATAGCGACAATAAGTTTGAACTCAATCTGAATGGCGTGAGCATCACCAATCCAGATGGAGCCGCCATCAACATCCAGAGCAAGAAACGAGGCTACATCGTCCTGGCAGACGGTACGGAAAATACCCTTACCGACGGCACAAAGTACGGCGATGCCACGGATGATGAAGACATGAAGGCCTGCTTCTTCAGCGAAGGCAAGATGCTCTTCTCGGGCAAGGGCTCGCTCAGCGTTTATGCCAACTGTAAGGCGGGCATCCGGAGCGATGACTACGTGCTCTTCCGTCCGGGCAACAATATCTACGTAAAGGCCACAGCCGGAAACGCCATCAAGGGTAATGATGCCCTTTATATAAAAGGTGGAGTCATCAACGTGGAAACATCCGCTGCTGCCAGCAAGGGATTGAGCAGCGACGGACTGGTGCAGATTGATGGCGGGCGAACCACAGCCATCACTACCGGAACGGGCGAATATGATTCTGATGAACAGGATGTGAGCGGATGTGCAGGCGTAAAGACCGACAGCATCTTCGTGATGAACGGCGGCGCCCTCTATTGTAAGAGCACGGGTGCTGGCGGCAAGGGCATCAGCTGCGACCAGACCCTCACCGTGAACGGTGGAACCATCAGGGTGATTACCACCGGCAAGCAATTCACCTATGGTCGTCTTGATACCTCTCCTAAAGGAATCAAGAGCGATGGAGCCATGCATCTGAATGGCGGAACCATCATGGTTCGCTGCACCGGAGGCGAAGGTTCCGAAGGCATTGAGAGCAAATCTACGATGAATATTTCGGGCGGAAACATCATGGTTTATTGCTACGACGACGCCATCAACTCATCGAAGGCGATGACCATCAGCGGCGGCAACGTCTTTGCCATGGGAACCAATAACGATGGCATCGACAGCAACTCTACGCTTACCGTATCGGGTGGAGTAGTGATTGCCTGTGGAACCACTCAGCCGGAGGAAGGCTTCGATTGCGACCAGAACACCTTCACGGTTACGGGCGGAACCCTGATAGGAATAGGTGGAACCACATCAACCCCAACCACGAGTGTAACCACTCAGCCTGTTGCCATCCTCGGAGGCAGCAGTATTCAGAACGGACAGTACATCACGGTGGCTGACGATAGTGGCAGCAACATCCTTGCCTTCAAGGTGCCTCGCGACTACACCCAGCAGGGCTACACCCTTCTGGTAAGTTCACCCAAGATGACGAAAGGAAACTCTTATATCTTCTCTTCTGGAGCTACCGTGAGTGGTGGCGATGATTTCTGTGGCTACGTTACAGATGCCACGGTAAGCGGTGGCTCCTCTTTAGCTACGTTGACCCTCTCGCAGATGGTTACCACCAGCAATTTTAACGGTGGCATGGGCGGTGGAGGCATGCAGCCCGGAGGTGGTCAGCCTGGCGGAAACGGAGGAGGTCCTGGAGGCGGAGGACAGCCTGGAGGAGGCTGGCATTAACTCCGATAGTAGAGCATGAATTTTCATACTTGTAAGTTTGTTGTATATAGTTAAGAGAGTATTCGTGAAACAACTAATCACGTTTAAATGATGACAATGAATGCGTTAATTTCAAAGTTCCAGCCCATCTCGCTGAGCGAGATGGGTGGAATCAAACTGATGAATCGAACCGACACCAAGTTTGTTACTTCCATCGATAAGCTGATGCAGCTCCTGCAGATGGCAGGCGATGAATATCGGGTGCAGGAGATAGACGGCAAGCGCAACATGAGCTACGCCACCATCTATTACGATTCTGAAGACTATGCCTTCTACAACGCCCATCATGATGGACATGCGGGCAGGCAGAAGGTGCGTGTTCGCTCTTACGTGGACAGCCATCTGAGTTTCCTGGAAGTAAAGACCAAAGACAATCATGGCAAGACCTATAAGAGCCGTATTTCGGCAGATGATGCTTCGGCTCAGGAATTCCTGAAGCAGAACCTGCATTTCGATCCGCAGCTTCTGGAGCAGAAGATAGAGAATAGTTTCCATCGCATCACGCTGGTGAACAAGGCGAAGACCGAGCGACTTACCATCGATACCGACCTCTCGTTTCAGAATCTCACCACAGGCTTGAAATGCTCTCTTCCTCAACTTGCCATCATCGAACTGAAGCGCGACGGTCTTCTGCCATCGCCCATTCTTCCTTTGCTCAGGGATTTGAGAATCCATCCCTGCGGATTCAGCAAGTATTGCATAGGAGAGGCTTTGACCAATCCTTCGCTCCGCACCAATCGCATGAAGCCGAGATTGCAGCAGCTCAAGAAGATTTCATAACGGTTTCTAAAAGATTCTTGAAGTTATCTTTCTTTAGCTTCAAGCATAATTCCAAGCAGACTATTTTTTATTATAATCATCCCAATAGACAATAATGAACCAGATATTCAATTTTGCAGATTTCCTGCCGATGCTATGGAGATTTGTCTTCAATACCGCAGCCGTTTGGCTCATCACCCATTGGCTTTATTTCCCGAAGAGCCGCCGTCGTGAATACTATTTCACCTTCATGCTCATCGGCATCAGCGTGTTCTTCCTCATCAACCTGCTGGGTGGAGCTAAAATCAGGATAGAATTCGCACTCGGACTCTTTGCCATCTTCGGCATCATTCGCTATCGCACGGAGTCGATGCCCGTAAGAGAGATGACTTATCTCTTCATGATCATCGCCATGTCGGTAATCAACGGGCTGTCGGCAAATCTCAGTTGGGTGGAGCTGTCGGCTGTCAATCTGCTCTTCATCCTCATGACCCTCCTCTTCGAGAACATCAAGGTGAAGGGAAGCATGGCGATGAAACTGGTGCAGTACGACCGCATCGAACTCATCAAGCCCGATCGCCGTGCCGAACTCCTTGCCGATTTGAAGGAGCGAACCGGGCTCGACATCGTGAAGATAGAAATAGGCGGAATCGATTTTCTGCGCGACATGAGCGTCATCAAAATCTATTATGATTCAGATGAAGTGAGCACCATCGATTCGCAGCTGAAACTGCATCAGGAAGAGTATCTTTAAAGAAAATCCTTCAGGAAAATCCTTCAAGAGAATCCTTCAAGAAAATCCTTCAAGAGAAGAGAGTCTTTAATAAATAAAAAGAATGATTATGGAACTACAGATAAAGAAAATTGCAACCATCTTTCTGCTGGTATTTCTGATGGGAAATGCGCAGCAGCTGAAAGCGCAGAACTCCGCAGACTTCGGCATCTGGATGGATGCCGGCATAGAGAAGAAACTCAATAAAAATTGGACTTTAGAGGGCGAGATAGGAGCCAGAACCCGAAACGATTCTAAAGAGATGGACCGCTATCATCTGGGCATCGCTACCGACTACAAGCTCAATAAATACTTGAAGTTCTCCGCAGGTTACAACCTGCTTTACGACCATCGCGGAGGAACCCAAACCTATCATAAAGACGGAACAGTCAACAAGATAACTCCTTCCTATTGGTGGCCCCGCCACCGATTCAGTTTCGGAGTAACGGGCAGTTACAGCTTCGGCAACCTGGGAGTGTCATTGAGAGAGATGTATCAATATACCTATCGCTCCAAGGCAAAAGACAAGAAGTATGATACCGATACGGAGGAGTGGGAAGATGTGAAGAGCAAGAGCCAACACCTCTTGCGCTCACGCTTCCAGATGAATTATCGTCTGAAGCATACGCCGTTCACACCTTTCGGAAGCGTAGAGTTGTTTCATGGCGAGGACGGACTTCAGAAGACCCGTTACACGCTGGGTACCAATTATTCTATTAATAAGCATCACAAGCTGAAGCTTTATTATCGTTATCAGGACCTGCGCCATAACGACGATGATGACCTCGATATTCATGTTTTAGGCATAGGATATTCTTATCAATTCTAACAATAATCTAACCATCTTAACGTTATCCTCAATATTGAAAGATTTTACTCATCGGGAGATTTCTGCTGATTCTCAGCGGGACTCCCAGCAATTTAAATATAAGCGTCTTATGGTTAGAGGACAGAAGAAATCGGAAATCATTTTATACGTGGTGCTGTGGACAATCCTGTTTGCAGCACCACCAGTTAGTATGCTAGTAGGCGATTTCTTCTTCTCCTCAGCATCAGATGCTGCGATGGTCCGGGATGCCGCTTCTGCTTCAGCAGAGGCTGCGAAAAGTATGACCATCGATTGGCAGGCTGTATTCAACGCCTGGAGCCTTTTGGCGATGTTCTGCATCACCTTCTTCCTTCACAATTTCTTCATCGCCCCTCTGCTGGTTTACAGCAATCGCAAGTGGACTTATGCCGTTTCCACGTTGGTGCTGGTCATCTGCTTCATGGGCTATCAGACTCATTTCCGTCCGCATCATCCTGGACCGGAACCGAACGATAGGATGGAGCTGAGAATGGAGAAAATGGAGAAAATGGGAGAAAAGAAACCGGGTATTGCTCACGAACTTCCTGATAATAGAGAAGTTATTCCCTTTAATCCTCTTCTTCATCCGCAGGATGGCAGGGACGAGCATTTTCATGAGAAGAAGCCCGGACCACCCCGTGCTTTCGGCGGACAGGATTCCGTGGCCTTCATCATCATGGCTCTGCTCCTGGGACTGAACATCGGAGCCAAGAGTTTCTTCAAATCGCTTGATGACAAGAAGCGAATCAAGGAATTGGAGCGCGAGAATCTGAACAGCCAGCTGGAGTATCTGAAGTATCAGATCAATCCCCATTTCTTCATGAACACCCTCAACAACATTCATGCGTTGGTTGACATCGACCCCGAACAGGCGAAATACACCATCGAGGTGCTCTCCAAACTGATGCGCTACGTGCTCTACGAGGGCAACAAGCCGATGGCGCCTTTGCAGAAGGAACTGGCGTTTATCAGTCATTACGTAGATTTGATGCGTATCCGATATACCGACAAGGTTCGCATCTCGGTTTCGCTTCCTTCGAGCGTTCCCGATGTGCAGGTGCCGTCGCTCCTCTTCATCACCTTTATAGAGAATGCCTTCAAGCATGGCGTCAGTTATCAGAAGAGTTCCTTCATAGAGGTGGGCATTCAGGTGGATGAAACCATCCGCGAGATAGCCTTCAGCTGCAACAACAGCGTGAAGCCGGAAACTGAAGATAAGAAGCCGGGAGGCGTGGGATTGCAGAATGCCCGGAAACGTCTCCAGCTGATTTATGGAGATGATTACAAACTGAAGATTGATTCCAACCCCGAGGAGTTCCGCCTGCTGCTGAGGCTCCCGGTAAAATAAAATAATTATGATTAGAGTTTTAGCAATAGATGACGAGCCTCTGGCTCTCCGCCAGTTGGCGGCTTACTTGAAGAAAGTTCCTTTCTTCGAACTGGTGGATAGCTGCCAGAGTGCCCTCGATGCGATGGGCATTCTGAACCGGCAGGAGATTGATGTCCTCTTTATCGACATCAACATGCCCGACCTTAATGGCTTGGATTTCGTGAAATCCCTGAGCCAGCCGCCGATGATTGTCTTCACCACCGCCTACCAGGAATACGCCCTCGAAGGTTACAAGGTGGATGCCATCGATTATCTTCTGAAACCTTTCGGCATGGGCGATATCCTGCGTGCTGCCGATAAGGTGAAGCGCCAGTATGACCTGCTCCATACGGCGAGCCTTTCGCCCATAGATGAAGACGACGCCATGTTTCTGAAAACCGAATACAAGGTGGTCCGCATCCTCATCCGCGACATCATCTATGTAGAAGGAATGGCGGAATATCTCCGCATTCATCTTGCCCATCAGGAGAAACCCCTGGTGGTGCTCCTCAGCATGAAGAAGATGGAAGAGCGCCTGGCTTCCCACGATTTCATGCGCATCCACAAGTCGTTTATCATCAGCCTTCACCACATTGCAGAAATCAACAAGAGCCGCGTAGTTCTTGATAATGAGAAGGAAATCCCGATAGGCGACAGTTATCGTGATCAGCTCACCGATTACGTGAACCGGAAGTTTCTGGGAAAATAATAATAGGATAGCTTCATTTTTTATACGCAGAGATGTTTTCATCTATGATACGCAAGCCGTAACAATATTGTAGCATTCTTTATCTGTGAATTCAAATCCTTGTAACCCCTTTGACACATAATACCCCTACCTTTGCACCCGAAAATTAAACAATAGTATTATAGTCAGATAAAGAAAAAATGGAAAAGAAAGTTTCGGGTAAGCATAGCAGCATGAATGGCTTTGCTATGATGAAAGGTAGAGTAGCAACTGTAGTTTTGGCTTCGGCTTTATTGTTGGGCGGAGGCTTGACTGCTCAGGCTCAAAACACAGCATTAACCACCTGCTCTCAGAGTGCAGCAACCGCCATTCCGCAGAATCCTAACTGGAAGGCGAATGCTGCCGAATGGCAGAAACTGAAGGGCGAAATCACCCTCTACATGACCAATGATATGGGTCGCAACGGCTACTACGACCAGAAGCCTATCGCCGAACTGATGGGCGAGATGGCGGGTACGGTAGATCCGGAATGCGTACTTGCCGTAGGCGACATCCACCATTTCAATGGCGTGACTTCTACACAGGACCCTCTGTGGCTTACCAATTACGAATATGTTTATTCTCATCCCGACCTGATGCTCAACTGGTTCCCGGTTTGCGGCAACCATGAGTATCGTGGTAATACCCAGGCTTTTATGGACTACGGCAAGGTGAGCCGCCGCTGGATGATGCCAGCCAAATATTACACCAAGGTGTTCGACCACAAGGGAACCACCATCCGTGTCATCTTCCTCGACACCACACCCCTCATCGATTCTTATCGCAAGGCCTCAGAAAAATATCCTGATGCCTGCAAGCAGGATGTTGAGGCTCAGCTCTCCTGGCTCGACGAAACTCTGAAGAATGCCAAGGAAGATTGGGTCATCGTGGTAGGCCATCATCCTATCTACGCCTACACCACGAAGAAGGAGAATGAGCGCCTCGACATGCAGAAGCGCCTCCTTCCTATCCTCCATAAATATAATAATGTGGCGATTTATGCCTGCGGTCACATCCACAACTTCCAGCACATCCAGAAGAAGGGCGACAACATCGACTACGTAGTCAATTCCTCATCATCTCTGGCTCGTTCTGTAAAGCCTATCGATGGTACCGTGTTCTGCAGTCCTGCCGATGGTTTCTCTGTATTTACTGCAGATAAGAAGCAGTTGAGAATGTCGATGATAGATAAGGATGGCAAAATCATCCACACGGTTTTAAAGGTAAAAAGGTAAAAAGGTAAAAAAGTAAAATAGCTTTTAAAGGGTAAAAGTGAAGAATTCAATAGTTATATAATAGAGAAATAATTTTATGAATCCAAGTAGAATATTATTTTCGGCATTGTTGATGGTTTCAGCTACAGGTGCAACTTTTGCAGCTACCGAACCGGAAAACAACGCCATGTTGGGTGGAGTTATTAGTGGACGTATTGTTGATGGTGACCATCAGGCTCTCCCAGGCGCAACCATTATGGTAGAAGATTTGCATACAGGCGTAACAAGTGATGTGAATGGTTTTTATGCTTTGCCTAACATGAAACCGGGCACCTATAAGGTAAAGGTTTCTTATGTAGGTTATTCTCCAAAGACTTACATGATCAAACTTGTTGGTAAAAATGTAGAACGAAACATCACGCTTTCCGAGGGTAATGAACTGCACGAGGTAGTGGTAGAAGGCGCTTTCTACGGTCAGCGCAAGGCTCTGCAGATGCAAAAGGAAAATATGGGTGTTACCAATGTGGTTAGTGCCGACCAGGTAGGTAAGTTCCCGGATTCTAATATTGGTGATGCGTTGAAGCGTATTAACGGTATTAATGTGCAGTATGATCAGGGTGAGGCGCGTTTCGGACAGGTTCGAGGAACTTCTGCCGATCTTACTTCTGTAACGGTGAATGGTAACAGAATGCCTTCTGCCGAGGGTGATACGCGTAATGTACAGCTCGACCTGATTCCTGCCGACATGATTCAGACCATCGAGGTGAACAAGGTGGTAACATCAGATATGGACGGCGATGCGATAGGTGGTGAAATCAATCTTGTAACCAAGAATACGCCTAGCCATCGGGTGCTGAACTTCAATTTGGGTTCGGGTTATACCTGGATTAGCGGCAAGCCACAATGGGATTTGGCTGCTACCTGGGGCGATCGTTTCTTCAACAACAAGTTGGGTATCATGGCTTCTGCCTCTTACCAGTATGCTCCAGGTGGTTCTGATAATACAGAATTTGAATATGAGGAGAATGATGATAAGGAATTGGAATTGAAGGAAGCTCAGGTTCGCCAATACTACGTTACCCGCGAACGCCAGAGCTATTCTTTAGCCATGGATTATAAATTCAGTCCGCTTCATCGTATCTCGTTCAAGGGAATCTACAATCGCCGTAGCGACTGGGAAAACCGTTATCGTATCAGCTACAAGAAACTGAACTGTAAGGCATCAAAGCAAAGCTTTGTGTTCCAGACTAAAGCTGGTTCATCTGATAACAAGAATGCACGTCTGGAATTGCAGCAGACGATGGATTATACGCTTGATGGTGAGCACATGTTTGGAGGTCTGAAGATGGATTGGGCTGTTAGTTATTCCCGCGCTACAGAGGAACGACCAAACGAACGCTATGCATCTTATAAATATAAGTATGGCAAGAAGGAAACTGATTTTATCGACTTTGGCGATGGCTTTAAGGATGTAGGCGACAAGCAGCCTTATTATGCAGTACAACTCCCTTCGCTTGATGACAGCCATTGGGTGCTCGATGAATTGAACAATTCTAATCAGGATATTACTGAGAACGAGTGGAAGGGAAGACTCAACTTTACCTTGCCTCTGGCTCATGGACTTTATGGAAATACCTTGAAGTTTGGTGCCAAATATACAAGCAAGGATAAAACCCGTACCACTTCATTCTTCGATTATGATGCTGAGGAAGTTTTGGGCGAAGACTGGCGCAAGCTGACTACGCTTCAGATACGTGACGGTTTCATGCCTGGTAGCCAATATCCAGCCCAGTCTCCATTCATCTCGATAAAGACATTGGGAAAGATTGATTTCTGCAAGTTTGAAGGAGAAGAGAACTTTGAAGAAGAGGCTGGCAACTATAAGATTCGCGAGCAGATTACGGCAGGTTATCTCCGTTTCGACCAGAAATTTGGTAAAAAACTTTCTGCAACTCTCGGCTTGCGCGTAGAGCGTACAGACCTGAAGACCAGCGGTTATAATGTAGATATTCCTGAGGATGGTGATGCATCAATGGTTCCTACGGGTGATTTCAAGAATCATTATACCGATTTGCTTCCAAGTTTCCTCCTCAAGTACAAATATTCAGACGATGGCAGTCTTCGTGCCTCTGTTACCAAGACCATCTCTCGTCCTAAATATTCTGCGCTCATCGCCAACAAGACATTTAATATCGCAGACGAAGAGGCTACTATTGGCGATCCAAACACCAAGCCAGCTGAGGCTATCAATATCGACCTCTCAGCCGATCATTATTTCAAGAGTGTTGGTCTGGTGAGTCTGGGTCTCTTCTATAAGGACATCAAGAATGTGAATGTAGAGTGGGCTTCTAATAAATATCTCGGCAGCGACCTCGGACTTGCCGGTGAGAATGCAGATAAGAACTTTGCGGTTACACAGAACATTAATGCTTATGATGCACGTGTCTATGGTGTTGAGGCAGCTTACCAGCGCGACTTCGGCTTTATAGCTCCTGCGCTTAAGTGTCTGGGATTCTATGGAAACTATACTTATACTCATAGCACTACACGCAATTTTAATGAGCGTCTGGGCATTCAGGAGGGAGATGATGTAAAGGTGGCAGGCTCTCCAGAGCATACAGCCAATGCTTCACTCTTCTACGAAAAGAGTGGCTTGAGCCTTCGCTTGTCATACAACTTTGCTTCATCATTCATCGATCAGATGAGTACAAGTAGAGCACTTGACCGTTATTATGATCATGTAAACTACCTTGATGTAAACGCCAGCTATACATGGGGCAAGAAGCAGAAATTTACAGTATATGCCAACGCTAATAATCTGCTTAACCAGCCTTTGCGTTATTATCAGGGAGAGCAAAAACGTACAATGCAGGTGGAGTATTATGGTGTGAAAGTAAATGCCGGAATCAAGGTTAACTTGTAGTCTCCTTTTAGTATTAATCCCTGGAAAAGTATTGGTTTATTATAGGAAAAAATGTTCTTTAACCCTATTGAAATCTCCGTTCATCGACGTTGAATGTCCGTTCAACGTCGCCGAACGGCGGTTCAACGTCGCTGAATGTCGGTTCAACGTCGATGAACGGAGATTTTATCCAGGTATAAAATCAAGTGTAAGTGCAGTTTTGTTTTATTTAATGGTGAGTCTTGTCCAAATCCATCTAGGAATCAATCGCCAGAGCGAAACGAGGATGCTGTATTTCCAGTCGATGGTTTTGACAGATTTCCCCCGTTCTATGGCTCTTACAATCTGTTGAGCCACTTCCTGAGGAGTTAATTGCAGGGGATAATTGCTGCCTGCTATCAGGTCTGTTTTTACGAAGCCGGGACGGATATCTGTGATTGCGATAGGAAGATGGCGCATGTGAGCCTGCTGGGTAAGGCACTCCAGATAATGATTCTGAAAACGCTTGGTGGCAGAATAGGCAGGAGCAGCACCGAGCCCTTTCGTTCCGGCAATAGAGGTGATGCAGGCGATGCGGTAAGTATCGCAGCTTTTATCTTTACCTTGCCTTTGTTCTTGGCTCTGCTCTTGCCCTTGATTTTGTTGGGCAAACCAGTTGAAAGCCGTATCTACCATTCTGACAAATCCCAGTCCGTTGGTCTCTACGGTCTTCATTTCTTTCCCGATATCTAGAGAATTGTTTTGCCATCCGATTCCTGAACTATGGAAATACAAATCCATCCCACCGAGTTTTTCGATGAGTTTTAGAAGTAGGGAAGGGGCTTCTGGCGAAGTCACATCTATCTGCTGATAGCATGCGATTTCTCCCTTGGAAGCCTTTGAACTTTCAGAAATCAAAAGGTTTGTATTCCTTTTCACTTCTTCAAGTCTTTCTATTCTTCTTCCCGCTATTCCCACCTGCCAACCTCTCTGCGCTAAGAGGCTGGCTACTTCCATTCCTATTCCTGAGGTTGCCCCCATCACAATTGCTTTCTTTGCCATATCGTACATTTTATTTTATCTGGCTGCAAAGTTAGCGTTTTTCCTTGAATGTGCGCATTATCTGCTTGCTTTTTTCATTTTTTTGCCAACAAAATTCCATGCTGGCATTTTCTTCAGGGTGCTTCTTACCGGCTGAACATCCCAAAGCAGGAAAATGAGCAATACGGCAAGACCGATGAGGCAGGTGATGCCATAGAGGTTCCGGATGCTGAGCATCAGCAGATTGGTGGCATCGTAGGGCAAACCGCGCGACATGTTGTCTGCCATCTGATAACGGAGTCCGAAACTGTACAGACCTGAGCACATGGATGAGACCGGACCGTTACGGATGATGCCAGCCATCGTCAATCCCATGAAGAAGTGCTGGAACGGCATCAGTTCTTCCAGATACACGGTGAGCATGCAGAAGAAGATGGCATTGCCGAAGCTCCGCAGGAAGCATGGCAGATAGAGCGCCTCGATGTTGAGACCCGGATGGATGAGGAAATACATCATCACGGGATAGCATACCATCGTTGCCACACCTATCGTGAGTAGACGGGTGTATTTCTGATAAAGCACCTTGCACCAGAAGAGGCAGAAAAGGCAACCGGCAATGGCGCCCACCCATTCCACGAAGTTGAGTACATTGGTGGTGATGTTGCCGAAATGCAATACGCCACCCGTAAAGGCGGTTTGCAGCACCTTTGGCGTACTGCCCATAAACTCAACGAAGGCAAAGAGAATGAGCAACGGGATGAGGCGCTTGTATTTCCACGCTTCTGGGGAGATGTAAGGATGGCGGATGTGGAACATTCGCTGAATGCAGAAATATCCGGTCAGGATGAAGAGCAATACATCCATCTGCATCATCTTCGAATCGAGCCAATTGTAGTGTTCGCCGTAGGTGAAGAAGAAGATGAACTCCAGCATCCAGGCTGACCACAGAATGCAGCCCAGATAGTCGAGACTGATGAAGGGCAGGGGTTTCATGAAGCGGAAGTCGTGGGTGGTGACGTACACGAT
>CAKPWR010000045.1 GCA_934196725.1 uncultured Prevotella sp. | reverse complement strand
GCAGTATCACGGATACGGTCCACGCACTCTACGATGGTGTTCATGGTTGTATCGTAACCGATGGTATTGTCAGTGCCATAGAGGTCGTTGTCGATGGTACCAGGCAATCCGATGCAGCAGATATCAAACTCTCTAGCGAAGTTCATCGCACCGGTAAGCGAGCCGTTACCTCCGATGACAACGAGTGCATCGATTTCCTCTTTCTGAATATTCTCGTATGCCTTCTGGCGTCCTTCCTCGGTCATGAACTCCTTGGAACGGGCTGTCTTCAGCATGGTACCGCCGGTGCCGATGATACCGCTCACGTTCTCTGTGGTGAAAGATTTAATCTCATCGTTGATGAGACCGTCATAGCCACGGTAAATACCCTTCACGTTGAATCCGTTGTAGATGGCCGCACGGGTCACCGCACGGATTGCTGCGTTCATACCTGGAGCATCGCCTCCGGATGTCAAAATTCCTATAGTCTTAATCTTTGCCATAACTATATTACCTTATTATATATTATATATGATTTTATTAATAGTATTTTTCTGTTTTTCGTTTAGATCCAATCATCCCTTTCGTCATAGGGTTTTGTCTTCGGGATGCGTGTTTCCATCCCCTTTTTCTTCTTCAGATATGGTTTAAATCATCAAGTACATGGTTCCGCCCATCAGGGTATGGGAGAGCCAGAGGATAGCGAGACCTGCCACGCCACCCACGAGAGCCTTCCAGCCGATGTTGCGGAAGAACCAGCCCATGCGCATGTGTTCCATCTTCATCAGGGCAAGACCGCTGATGGTTCCGATGCCCAGCACGTTGCCGCCTGCCATCACGCAGTAGGCCACTACCTGCCAGTACAGACCGTTGGTACTGTAGTTTGGGTCCAGGACCACGGATGGGTCGCCCAGTCCCACTACGTCGTGCAGTGAGAAGAAGTTCATGGCGGTGGCAAAGTTGTCGAGCACGGTGCTCAGTACGCCTGCAGCAATGCCGTGCAGCCATACGTTAGGGCGCTCCTCTCCCCCGCCAAGCAGGTTCATCAGGTCGTCGAAAGCGCCTGATTCCTTCACTACGCCAATAGCCATCATCATTCCCATCACGAAGAGAATCATCTGAATGACACCGTATTGCAGCACTCTAGGGGTGCGACGTTCTACCATCGCATCCATGTTCATGAGCTTTCGGTTGAAGATTTCGTTCACAATCCACAGGATGCTGAGCACGCACAATGCGCCCAGGAACGGACTGAGCTTGGTGATGTTATGGAATGTAGGGATAAACCAGAGTCCGCCGATTCCCACGAAGAGCATCAGCTGTCTCTGCCATGCGTTGAGTCTTGTATCATCGCCTCTGAAAGGCATCACAATCCATTCCGTGTCTACCCTCTCCGGCAGCATGCGCATCATCATCGCCGTCGGGATGAGCCAGGCAGCGAGACATGGTAGAAGCAGGGAGAAAGAGAAGACAGTGGCTGTGACGGCTCCGGAATTCCAGAGCACCAGACCTTCAGGATTACCTATCACGGTGAGCGCTCCGCCACAGTTGGCAGCCAAGAGGATGGCACTGCCATAGATCATTCTCTGACGGCGGCTAGGTATGATGGCGTGCATCATAGTAAGCATCATCACGGTAGTGGTCAGGTTATCGAGGTTGATTGAAATCAGGAAAGTTACGATGGCCAGGGTCCATAGCATCTTCTTGCTGCTGCGTGTGCGCAGGAGCTGTCTGACGAAGTCGAAGCAGCCATTGTTGTTGAGAATCTCCACGATGGTCATCGTAGCCAGCAGGAACAGCACGATTTCCGCTGCCCTGCCCACCCAAGGGAGGAACACTTTCCTGGAAATGAAATATTTCACGGTAGTGCTGGTAGAATCAGCATCTCCCAGATGCAGGAACCGCGAATAGTCAGCCAGATGTTCGCTGGTCACGAAGTCCATACCGAAGCACACATAGAGCACCCATCCCACCGTTCCGGCAAAGATAGCCACGGCGGCACGGTTCACCTTGGTCACGTTCTCGGTTGCGATGAGCACGTAGGCCAGTACTAATATGGTAAGGATGACCAGTGTCATATTCTCTACTGTTAAATCATTATTTTCATAATTACTAATTCAATGGCAAAGGTAACAAATAATTTGATACAACAAGCATTTCGAGTCGTTTTTTTAATGTATTTAACGCAAATTTCATGCAAATGAAACAAAAAGCCGACTGTGTGCGCACAAAATGAAAGTAATCATTAAAAGATGTATACATTATATAGATAACGGCACCAGCACCAAGGAGAAGTCCAGAAAAGTCCTTTTTAGTTAAATAACATTAACAAAGGAAAGAAAAGTGGGGATAAACGATTGTAAAACAAAGAAAATGCGTAACTTTGCACCCGTTTTATATAATTCACATAAAGTCTAACTTTATTAAATTCAAATTTTTAATTAATTTTTATGTCAAATTTCAAGAACGTACAGCCACTCGACGACTTCAATTGGGAAGAGTTTGAGCAGGGTACAAACGCAGGCGTCAGCAAAGAGGACCTCGAGAAGGCCTATGACGAAACACTTAACAAGGTAACTGAGCACCAGGTAGTAGAGGGTACAGTAATCTCTGTAGACAAGAAAGAGGTTATCGTAAACATCGGCTACAAGAGCGACGGTATCATCCCAGCTTCTGAGTTCCGTTACAACCCAGACCTCAAGGTAGGCGACAAGGTAGAGGTTTATGTAGAGAACCAGGAGGACGTAAAGGGTCAGTTGGTACTCTCTCACAAGAAGGCTCGCCTCAGCAAGTCTTGGGAGCGTGTTAACGCTGCTCTCGAGAACGAGGAGATCATCCAGGGTTACATCAAGTGCCGCACTAAGGGCGGTATGATCGTTGACGTCTTCGGTATCGAAGCTTTCTTGCCAGGAAGCCAGATCGACGTTCACCCTATACGCGACTACGACGTATTCGTAGGCAAGACAATGGAGTTCAAGGTTGTAAAGATCAACCAGGAGTTCCGCAATGTCGTTGTATCTCACAAGGCTCTCATCGAGCAGGAGCTCGAGCAGCAGCGTAAGGAGATCATCGGCAAGCTCGAGAAGGGTCAGATCCTCGAGGGTACCGTTAAGAACATCACTACTTACGGTGTATTCGTTGACCTCGGCGGTGTTGACGGTTTGATCCACATCACAGACCTCTCTTGGGGCCGCGTAAGCGATCCACACGAGGTTGTATCTCTCGACCAGAAGATCAACGTTGTTATCCTCGACTTCGATGAGGAGAAGAAGCGTATCGCTCTCGGTTTGAAGCAGCTCACTCCACATCCATGGGATGCTCTTGATCCAAACCTCAAGGTAGGTGATCACGTGAAGGGTAAGGTAGTGGTTATGGCTGACTACGGTGCATTCGTTGAGATTGCTCCAGGTGTAGAGGGCTTGATCCACGTTTCTGAGATGTCTTGGAGCCAGCACCTCCGTTCAGCTAACGACTTCATGAAGGTTGGCGACGACGTAGAGGCTGTTATCTTGACTCTCGACCGTGCTGAGCGCAAGATGAGCCTTGGTATCAAGCAGCTCAAGGAAGACCCATGGGAGACAATCGACGCTAAGTTCCCTGTAGGCAGCAAGCACGTAGCTAAGGTTCGCAACTTCACTAACTTCGGTATCTTCGTAGAACTCGAGGAAGGTGTTGATGGTTTGATCCACATCTCTGACCTCTCTTGGACAAAGAAGATCAAGCACCCATCTGAGTTCACTTCAGTAGGTGATACTCTCGATGTAGTAGTTCTCGAAATCGATAAGGAGAACCGTCGCTTGAGCCTCGGTCACAAGCAGTTGGAGAAGAACCCATGGGATGAGTATGAGAAGATCTACACTCCAGGTTCTACTCACCACGGCAAGATCATTGAGATGATGGACAAGGGTGCTGTAGTTGCTCTCACAGAGGGTGGCGAAGGCTTCGCAACTCCAAAGCACCTCACAAAGGCTGACGGCTCAATGGCTAAGAAGGGCGAGGAGCTCGACTTCAAGGTAATCGAGTTCGTTAAGGAGACAAAGCGCATCATCCTCTCTCACTCTCGTACATTCGAGGAGGGTAAGGACGAGCCAGTATCTAAGCCAACATTCAACAAGCGCAACAACAACCGCAAGAGCGATGCTCCTGTTATCAACAACGTAGCAGCAGGTACTTCTCTCGGTGACATCGATGCACTTGCTAAGCTTAAGGCTCAGATGGAAGGCAAAGCATAAGTTTTGAGACATAATACGTGTATATAAGGGGAAAATTAAGTACCCTATATTACTTTAGTAAAAATTGAGAATCCGGTTCTTCGTGAGAAGAGCCGGATTTTTTTTGTTATAGGCGATTACGCACGGAGATTCAGATTCATCGGAACATTCTTGCTGTTTTTTAAGTCCCACAGATTTCACAGATTTAAACAGATTTTTCTTCGCTGTCTCCCGTCAGGCGTCCCGGCGGATTTGAAATCCGCCGTAAAAAAAGGTTCGACCTTTGAAACCGGGGGATTTGTAATCCCCCAATAACAAATGCCCCAAACCGATTACCGGGGATTGCAAATCCCCAAAACACAAAGGGGTTAGGACATTTTTTGACGACGGATTTCTCTTAGAGAATCTCGGCTGCATTCGGTAATTATCAAGCGAACTTGAATTGCTCTCATTTGCACGAGATTTGCAAATCCGTCGAAACGCCTAACGGGAAAAAGCCCCCGATGCGTCACGCACGGAGGGCTCATAGTTCTTTCACTTTAAATTTTTAATCTATGAAGTACAACCGCTGTTAGAACACGGCTGCTTGTAAATCATTCTTGATATTGCTCAAACAAGCATTGAGCTTATTGTAAGTTTTCTCTCCTGCTTTTTTAACTCCACTGGTGTATTGCCGCATAAGCGATGGGTTGATACCTGCACGGCGAGCTATGTCAGTAGCATTGAGGAAGGAGAACTCCTTGAAGAAGGCTTGTATATCATACTTGTAGGTAAACTCCATATCCTGGTTAATATCCTTGTCTTCGGGAGAAGCCTGTCGGCATTCCTCCAAGGCTCGCATGAAGTCTGCCTTTGCCTCCTCTGCAGTTGCCCCATCTCCGTCTATCACTGCATACTTGCCTATCGGATCGTCATTGTAGCAAGAGTAACCGCCATTGCCATATTCCAAAATTAGTACAACTTTCTTAGCCATATTTTTATGTCATAATATACTTAATAATAAAAGAGTTCCTCACACATTAAAAAAACATGAGACAATACAATTGTAAGGTTAAGGGCAGGTGCCCGGACTTATCGTCCGAGCAAAGCCTTTTTAATGCGTCTTAGCAACCCTGGTCTAACCTCATGGCTACCGTGTCTTGGCACTCTGATTTTCGCCCCTGTCTTGGGACTAAACCATTCGTCATGCTCGGCACCATGTAGAGTGATAAAGCATCCCGCCTTAGTCAACTCATTGTACAATTGATTATACTTCATTATTTAACTAAGTGAAAGAACTCTTTGTCATTTCGACACCGCAAAGGTAGCAAAAAAGCTACAAACCACGAAATATTTAGGTAGCTTTTTCGCTATATTAACTAAACTTTAACATTTGGTTACGAAAAAGCCCCCGATGCGTCACGCACCAGGGGCTCAGAAATCTTTTAATTATGTTTCCTATCATTATAGGAAAACTGTCGTATTTCAAATTACGGCAGTCTGTAATTCTTTAGCTATTTTATGAAGGCATTCCCAAATCTGCTGCTTGCGCTTCTGGCCAAGCTCCTGCTTACCTTTCTCAACCAGTATCGTTACTTTTGTTGCCATGTACCCATAAAAAGCAAAAGACCCGCCCTGGTTCGCTGTTCAAATGGTAACTTCTTGATATTTTGTCCTCGTCCTGCGTTCAAAGTCACAATCTGTGATTTTGAACATTCTTCCATTGTTAACTGAAACCTAAAATCAGCAGGGAACCTCTGAATATTACGTTTGACTGCTTGGTTCAAAGTTCTTGTCTCTACACCATACAGTATTGCCAAGTCTTTATCAAGCATAACTTGCTGTCCTCTAACTACTTTTATTAGAGTCTCAATATTATTCACTGCAACCAACTGGTCACAATTTGTGACCAGTTCTCCTTTATCTTGATGTTCATTATTATCTGCCATATTTATATCAATTTTCAAAATCACAATTTGTGACCTTAAACGCTTATTTTACGGCAACCTTGATGGCGTTATCACCGAACTTCGCGATGACCATGGTTTCTGATACAGCGCAGGATGCGGTACCGTCTACGGCAGAAGAGGAGCCGATGAGCTTGCCATCTACTGCATAGAACTTGACCACCTCGCCATTATCAAGACCGGAAATGCTGACGATGCCGTCATGGGCAGAAGCCACAACGCCACGGGTTCTAGCCTGGTTGATGTTGGTTGCATTCTCCAGGTTGGCATTGACCCAATATAGTGTAGCCTTCGCCTTTTCGGATGTTTTATAGCTATCAGCTGTTGCATATACCGATATGTCATAAGCAGCAGAAAGGAATACATTACCGTCTTCGCTAAGTGCATCTGTTGCCATATCCTTATCGCTGATAGTATAATGATACTTTGCTCCTGCTGTTTCGCAAGAGAACTTCAACTTGCCTGCGCCATAAAAGACTGACGGAGTAGCACATGGTGTAACAGGCTTGTCGCCATCGCCTGATTCGTTTGGATTCCAAGCGTAGATAAACTTATAATCAGGTCCCAAAGCGTCTTTGTAGTCCTGGAGATATTCGGCAGGAACATTTATTATGCATATTTTAGGGATTCCTGCATAGCTTATACGGTTAGGGGTTTTACCTTTAAAATATATACTTTCGAGATTATTACAATCTGAGAAGCAACCATCCCCTAACGAAGTAACAGAAGAAGGAATCGTAATGGAAGTTAAGCCGCGACAATATGCGAAGCAAGATTTCCCCAGCGAAGTAACAGATGAAGGAATTGCGATGGAAGTTAAGCCGCTACAAAGTAGGAAACATCTCTCCCCTAACGAAGTAACAGATGAAGGAATTGTGATGGAAGTTAAGCCGATACAATTTTGGAAACACCTCTCCCCCAACGAAGTAACAGATGAAGGAATTGTAATGGAAGTTAAGCCGCAACAATTTTGGAAACACCTCTCCCCCAACGAAGTAACAGATGAAGGAAATGTAATGGAAGTTAAGCCGCTACATTCACCGAAGCACCATTCCCCCAGCGAAGTGACAGATGAAGGAATCGTAATAGAAGTTAAGCCGAAACAACCAAAGAAGCAAGATTTCCCCAACGAAGTAACAGATGAAGGAATTGTAATGGAAGTTAAGCCGCTACAACGAAAGAAGCAATAATCCCCCAACGAAGTAACAGATGAAGGAATTGTGATGGAAGTTAAGCCGCAACAACCGTAGAAGCAATAATCCCCCAACGAAGTAACAGATGAAGGAATTGTGATGGAAGTTAAGTTTCTACAGTAGTAGAAACAATGCTTCCCCAGCGAAGTGACAGATGAAGGAATAGTGATGGAAGTTAAACCGTCACAGTTATAGAAGCACCAATCCCCCAGCGAAGTAACAGATGAAGGAATAATGATGGAAGTTAAGCCACTACAATTATAGAAGCAACAATCCCCCAACGAAGTAACAGATGAAGGAATCGTGATGGAAGTTAAGCCACTACACTCATAGAAGCAATAATCCCCCAACGAAGTAACAGATGAAGGAATAGTAAGGGAAGTTAAGCCAATACAATTTTCAAAGCAAGATTTCCCCAACGAAGTAACAGAAGAAGGAATCGTGATGGAAGTCAAGCCACTACATTCATAGAAGCATTTATCCCCAAAAGCAGTAACCTTATAACCATTCCCATCTTTCGCTTTCACGCTTTCAGGAATCACAATTTTATCACCCGCATACTTCTCCGTATTAGGCACAAGTGTTGCCGTTTTTGTATCTGAATCCAGTAAATACTTAAAACCATCAATCACTTCAAAGCTGGCACCAGCCAATGCTTTGCTCGCAATCATTACCATCATGACCAGCAGGATGGCAAAACGCTTCGTGATGCCGTAAGTACCCTAGCGAACATCCAAGTCCTTACAATTTGATAAAGTAAAATCCATCATAATCATATAATTTATTAATGAGTATTATTCTTTATTTTCTATTAAAAACGCCACCGCAAAGATAAGTTTTTATTTTGAAACACGCAAGGAAAACAGAAAAAAGTTTCAAAACATGTTGAAAAATCAAATAGATTTTGAACTTTCACTGAATATATGGAGGTTTCTTAACAGTTTGCCAGTCGTCCTATACAGTCCGATGGTTCCTGCCATTGCATAATAATCGCGACTCATCTTTACCTCTACCCCACAGAGATATTATTCAAAAGTCCCACAGATTTCACAGATTTACACAGATTTCATTCTGATGTTCGAGAAAAAAAATCTGTGTAAATCTGTGAAATCTGTGGGACTTAAAATATTCAATCATCAATACGGGTTCTATCGACGTGTTTATGTCGAGCGTTGCAAGACAAAGAGAAGAGGTTGTATTCGTCCTAATATCACCTTTTCGGAATAACCAGCCATCCTTCAAAATTATTTTTTCCACTTACGCCCCTAGGGGAGGAAGTGGAAACAATCGTTGCCGGTTCAGCTATTTTTTGTTACTTTGCAGTAGATAAAAAGATAAAAAAAATAGCAACTAACAAAAGAATATGGCAGAAAATATTTTCAATAATTTTGATGCTCAAAAAGCAGAAAAATCAACAGTCAATATGATAGACTGGAAGGCAGAAAGAGCACAGACGGATAGAATCATACAGTTTATACTGAGGATTCTGAAACTGAACAACATCTGCAAAGGCACTATCACAAAGAGGGCTGGAATGGGAAATGGGCAGATAGGAAAAATCCTGAAATGTAATGCTGACAAAGTGCTTCATCAGAACATGGCTAAACGTTTGGCTATCACCATTATCACGCTCATCCCAGACTTGAACAAGCATGAAGCTTTACTGCATATGACCAAGAAGAAAACCTGTCCTTATGCTGTATGCAGAATAGATGATACCGACCAGCAGGAACAGCTGAGAGCGGAGTTTATCGCAGCATTCGGGAGCTTCGGACAGTATCTGGTGGAAGATCTGAAGGACATAGACGAAGCGATGAAAGCCTGTAATGATTTTTATCAATCTTATACAAATTTATAAATAAATTGAATTATGATGACAACAGAAACAAATGACAATTCCGGAGGCACGGGATACAGTGCCGGGAACGACTTCACTATCAAGCCGCTCACTACTACAGTTGACATCAAACTGATACGCAGATTGATGGCAACATGGCATACGAATGGACTTACGGATTCCAATATCCGCAAGATCCTGCTGCTCTACTTCGGGGAACCGGCGTGGATGAATCTCGACAAAGTGTACGACCGAAACATGTTCGGTCAGATAGCTAAGGGAATGAACTTCCATAGCCGTCACAGCTTTATCGAGGCTATACTGAAAAGTACGGGATTCGGCTTCATCTGGAAGAACAAAAGGTGCTATCATACCGAGCAGAATCTTATGGCTTTCTACTCTCCTATCTGGCATGTGGCGAAGGAAAATGAGGTGGAAAACGAGCAGATTTCGGACGAAAATTCGAACGAAAACATGCAAAACGGCGTCGGCTATTATAATTATAATAATATATATATTAAGAAAAATATTAAAAAGAATAATAGCAATAATGTTAGCCGAAACCGTTTTGCACAAAATGGAAATCCGGGTAATCAATTTTCGCCCGAACAGAAAGCACGAATCGAAGCCGCAGCCAAGTCGCTCATCAAATACATCGCTACCGATCAGGACGCCTACACCAACATCGTGGAAACCGTCAACGAAACTACGCTGAAGCTGATGCCGGAACTCTACATCGACAAGAAGGCGGCATGCCCTGCAACCTTGGCTACCCGTCAGTTCTTCAACGCCTACCTCTACCCTTACCTGCTGGAGCACAGCGAAAGAATGATGAAGATTCCTACGCTGCTGGGGCAGAGCTGCTGGATCAAGAACCTCCTAAAGCTGGATTTCATGCAGAAGAAGATTTCGGCTGCCGTCAGCGATACCCGTCTCTACCTCATGCAGCACGCTGCCGAGATGCTTCGACAGAACCGCCCTATCTCCGCCTACGAATACCAGGACAAGGCGACGGAACAGAGATTCTACGACGTCAGGAACAAAGACGGAACCATCAAGCAGATACGCATTCCGAATGAGGCACCGCCAAGACCTTCGGATTCAGCCGCATGGAACAAGTTTGCCAAGAAGTGGAACCAGTAAAGGGATGGTTTTAAAGCTTTTGCCCTTCATGCACCAAACGTTTCATTCCATCATATCAGAATAAACATAATATCCAAAACAACAATCATTAAACATAAAATCAACATCAATCTATGAAACAAGAAGATTTTCACAATGAGAAGCCACGATATTACGCTACCGACTTCCCCGAAATCCTGGAAATGATTTCTGAAGAGAAAAGAGAACTCTATCTCAAGTATGAACTGCAACACAACGGAAACGCTCTAAAAGCTTCCGATGATGACAATGCCACAAACGGTTTCATCAACACAGGAAACTCAGAGAACTCCGGAAATTCCGAAGAGCAACAACTGCCCACCGAGAACCAGCAACCCGTAACCCTGAAAGACCTGCAGGCCATCACAACCGACGCCATCCAACTCATCACCAAGGGCGGACTCGACGTGCAGGTTACCTGCCCCAAATGCGGCAGCCACCGCTGCTTCGTGAAGAGAAGCAACGGATTCTTCCACTGCTGGATATGCAACAACGGCGGCATCCTCGAGGAGATGAAAACACTCAACCATCCGGAATCTTCACGCATCGACGGAGCCTACTACGCCAGAGCCAGCACGCAGAAAGCCAACCAGCAGAAAGACAAGAACTACGTGCCCATGGTTTCCAGCGACTACAAGGAGATAAACGAGGAGGTGCGCTCATGGCTCTACCCCCTCTACCCCTTCGACAGCGACGAGGAACGCCAGCAGTTCCTGGAACATTTCCACTCGCCTAAGCTCGCCGTAACCTGTCCCAAGGCACGCCCACTGCTCTCTCCCAACGAGATCGAGGTCCTGCAGAACCAGGTGAAAAGCTACGTAAAGGCGATGAAACTGGACCCCGAAGTGATGAAGCGCACGGGAGTGATGTGCGCCTACATGAACAAGAAGGCAGAAGACGGGAAGAGCGAGGACCCCCACGGCATCATCCCCGTACCCGCCATCGCCTTCTGCAACTATCTGGACGGCAAGATCATCAACGTGAAGTTCCGCTCCGTCGTCCTCAACCCCATCACCGGAGAATGGTCCAAGGACTTCGCACAGGAGTCGCCCACCAAGCCCTGCGCCCCCTACGGCATCGACAGCATCAACCCCATCCGTCCCAACGCCGAGCCTATCCGACAGCTCATTATCACCGAGGGCGAGAAGGACCGCCTGACGCTGATGAGCTGCGGATTCCCCTACGTGCTGAGCATCGCCAACGGGGCGCAGACCAACATTGCCGAGAGCCACGAGGCGTTCGAGGAATGGATAGCCCAGGTGGAGGAAATCATCATCTGCGGAGATACCGACCGACCCGGCAGAAGCATGGTGAAGGCGCTGCTCAATGCCTATACCGTACGCGCCAAGGTGGTGCACCTCTCAGGCAACCGCAAGGACATCAGCGACGTTTATGCCGACTTCGGAGCCAGCGAGGTGAGGCGCATCATCCAGGAGGCGGAAGACGTGGCGGCGCAGGACATCTACGACCTGCACCAGCACGAACCCGACATCCTGGAAGTGATGATGGGCAACTATGACAAGGGATATGACGTGGGCATGGGCATGCTGACCGACCGCATCTTCCACCCCACTTCCGACGGCGGACTCATCATCCTGACGGGCATCCCGAACTCGGGAAAGACGGATTTCCTGAACTGCATGATGGCTCATCTGATGTTCCAGCGACAGAAGCGCGTGGCGTTCTTCTCCTTCGAAAAGCCTATCAAGGCGAAGCACGTCAGGGAGATTGCGAGGGTGGCACTGGGAGTGGAAGACACCGCCAGCATGGACCACACCGTGGACGAGAGCGAAGCCAGGGCAGTGAACTGTCAGATTATCAACTACATGACGGAGCACATGGTGGATTTCGACACGAAGACGCGCCTGCCCGACAGCGCCTACATCATAGCGATGGCTGAGCGCGACATGCGCAAGCACGGCCTCGACTTTCTGGTGATAGACCCGTACGTATTCATCGACATGACGGAGGGTGGCAGCCGTGCCACGGAGACGGAGAAGGTGAGGCTGATGCTGACGAAGTTGCAGGCATGGAGCCGTGCCCGTCGGGTATGGACGATAGTGGTGGCTCACCCGAGAATCCAGTACAAGGACGGTCATGAGTCGTTTCCTCCGCTCGACATCTATTCCATTGCGGGCAGTGCGCAGTGGGCGAACCTCGCCGATTTCCTGTTCACGGTAAGGCGCATGAACAAGCCGGAAGAGGGCAAGGTATACAGCATTGTGGAGATGCTGAAGGTGAGAGACCAGGAGTTCTGCCAGCCGGGCAAGGTGCTGTATGTGCGCCAGCCGTGCGGCAGGTATGACGAGCGCGAATCGGAGGAAGACTGCATCGCCGAAAGCCTCCAGCACAAGATATTGCCGAAGGATGTGGCGCCGTGGGCGGTATAACTTTTAAAACACATGGAATTATGACGAACGAAGAATATCGCAATCTGAAATCGCAGGCCCATCAGCAGCTGGTAGATGATTATCACTGGCTGATGAGTCAGAGTCCTGCTCAATATACCTGGCGCTGTCCTCAGCGCTGGCTGATAGAACTGGTGTATAATGCCAACCAGGACCGTCCGGTGGATGAATGGCAGCGCGACATCCCGCTCACCCGCCTGTACCGTGACTTCTTCACCCATATCGGCACGAAGCCCCCGAACCATCCCTCCACCCAGCTGAGCAAGCTTCGCAACATGGAGCGCCGCCGCGACATCCAGCCCGACAGCATCACGCACTACTACATGCAGTTCATCGGCAAGCAGCTCAACTGCCACATCATCGAGAAGCTCCTTCATCGGAAATAGGCCTCTTTTGCCCCTCAAAAACATCCCCCTACCAATTGAAACAAGCCTCTTTTGGAGTTGGTTTAAGCCCGAAATAAACGTTACGTAAGGCTTAAACCAACCTCAAAAGAGCTTGTTTCTGATTCGATATCACAGTCTAATTTCTTGAATATTAAAAGTTCTCACCTGCGAAAGAAATCCATTAAGCGATAACCCCGTTATCATAGAGATATTCCGGAGCAATATCAGCTCCATTATACCAGAAGAATATCTTACAACTCATTCAACACGTCCTCCAATGGTTTAAGTTCTAGCTTTCCTTCACGATAGGACTTCAGCTCATGGAGGGCATTGTCGAAACCTGAGAGTATTTCTTCTTTGGTTATGCAGGACTCTTCTTGAACCATACATGCCCCATCTGTACATTCTTTTGTCGTAAAACGATAAAGCGAGCAATTACTTTGCAAAAGGACTCTTTCCTCCATGTGCTTTCAAATTAGCAGTTGAACGAACCAATATTTTCTCCACATCAGCAAATGACATTCGCAAAGCCTTTCTTTGCGGATTGCGCTCGTTCTCCTCTGCCTCACGAACAAAGCGTTCTGCTGTCTCACCTGTCAAAACAGGAATACTTCTTATCTCTAAAGCCATAACCTTTCATTTTAAACGTTTAATAATGTCGCAAAATTATACATATTCTTCGAAACCACCAAGAAAATCAGAATAAATCTGCAAATTATCAGCCAATTACCCAAAAATCAACAGTAAACTATAAACTTTCAGCAGCAAACAATTAACTACTGAGCTTTCGCATATCAGGAAGTTAAAGGAGTTAAGACGTATGTCTTGACGCAAACAATCTATCTTTCTAAAGAAATAGACAAAATATACATATAATCCTTACTTCTCGCCAAGCATTACGGCTTTACAGAAGAAGAGCTCGACTTCATTATCAACTACGACATTAAGTATCGTATGGGCGATGAGCTGAATAAGGACGAGGAGTAAACGAAAATTCCCTGTTGCTGACACTTGTCAAGTAGTATCTGCAACAGGGAGTCTTCGTTGTATCATTTTAAAACTCGATATGCTCACTAGAAGGATAACGAAAAGCAAACCAAGTTTGATCATCTTTGTTTGTAATAACAAAATCACCTAAAGTTATAATGTCCATTCCTATGATAACATCATAATCCCCGATGTCACCAGACAATGCTTCAATACCTGTGAATTCCAAACATCCATCTACATAAATGTTTATTTTGTAAACAGATGAGTCCATGCATCCTCCGACACCCTCGATTTGTGTTTGTCGAACAGGTTTTAGTCCAAAGCATCAATTACGGCTGACGAAATAATCGTATTGGTAGCTCCAGTATCCCAAACAGTAGATTCTACCTCACATCCTGATACCAATACCCCCTTCTTTCTTTCAAAAAAAGGAGTAATAACGCAATCTGTTTGGATTGTATTTACTCTACATGGATGCTTCTTACTAATCTTTTGCATATCTACAGCGATTATAAAAGTCTAGCAAGGGCGTACAGAAACCACCTTTGCCACATGTCCCTCAGGAATTCCTGGTACTACTATCGAATAGCTGACAGGATATTTCTTTTCAAACTCCTCAATAGGAAGAGCGAATACTTTTAATTTCTTTTCCTTCATAATTTACTCCTTTCTTGTTTACTTATTTTTTATTTGTTACATCGATAATGCAACCATTACGCTATCTTAAAATATTTAGACTGTCCAAAGAATATTCTGCCCAAATTATCCTTGATGGAAATAACCAATCCCATAAAAGGATTGTGCTCTACATCAATAACCTGGCCCTCAATCCAGTCTGTCAAACCTGTCAAAGAAGGATTTACCTTCATCATATCTCCTAATTTTGGTTCCATAGACTATCTGTTTTAAATATTTATCTTGTGCAAAAATACACAGAAGTTTCCAAAATACCAAATATTTTCAGGCAAATCTACAAAAAAGCTGGTATTTCCTTTGATTTTCAGCGGATTATTCGTATTTTTGCATCGTTATAAATATAAATTCTTTATATGCCAGCAACTCCAAGCAAAGCGCTCTGACTAGAAACAAATACATCATCAGCATCGCCGACAACGTAATATTTGGAGCTTTAGATCCAACCAGTTCGCTTGCTATACTAGCAAAAGAATTTGCTTATTGCGGTAAGAAATGCCGGCTTCAGCCTGATTGCTGGGGATAACATATCCCCCAGAACATAAAGAGGTTAGGGCATTTTTTGACGGCGGATTACAAAATCCGCCGGGACGCCTAACGGAGGAAAAGAATATCCGGTGCTACTAAATACTTTTTCATCTTTGTTTGTGTTTAAGTTGTGAATTCAATATTACGTATCACAAGGATGCAAACTATTAAAACTGTAAGAATAGTAAAAGGAGCTGCACACAAGAGTGCCGGGATAAAATCCCACGCTACCAGATACCAGTATGAATACATTGGAAGCATAACAGACATTCCACCCCAAGAAAAGCATTTGAACATACTTACAGGTTCTTTTAAAGGATGTATTCTTTGCCCACAATGATTGCATTCGGTATAATAATTGGTACCATGCCAAAAATACTTACTTATAACTCGCAATGACACTTGCTTACCACAAGTGGGGCATTTTGCATTCGAAAGATTTATGTCTAGCATATTACAGTTGTGTTTTGGTGTTTAAACTAAGTTTACAGTTGCAAATGTACTAAAAAATTTCAAACTACAAAACAATCACCCCCGTATTTTAAAGTATTTTGACGGTTTTAATTGCATCATGGATTTATGACACACCCTTTAAGGTATGTTATAGAGAGATTTATGAATGTCTATCAGGCAGTTTTCCCACTTTTTATTTGGTCGTTTCAGGAAAAAAGCGTAATTTTGCAGTGAAACTAAATGAATATCGTATGAAACAGGTAGAAGAACGCGATAAGGTTTTCGACCGGCTCTACGAAGAAGCCGAGATTGCTAAGTTCACACCTCAGGAACTGAGGGAGTATGAAGCTAGTAAGAAGGCATATAGGGATATCAAGAATTCCATTGATACGGCGAAGCAGGAAGGTCTTGCGGAGGGTATGGAATTAGGCTTGAAAAAAGGTATGGAAAAAGGTATGGAAAAAGGTATGAACAAGAAAGCTTTGGATATTGCCAGGAAAATGCTGTCGAAAGGCATGGAGGATGCTACCATCATGGAAATAACTGGATTAACACAAGAACAGTTGATACAACTAAAATAATGAAGGCTATGAATGGAATTTACCATAAGAGCATGAAGCAAAGAATAGGAAGATTCTTTGAGAAGGTGCACGAGTGTATACTTATCTTTACCGACTGGCTGGGATAAGCACACGGAAAACAATAATTACGGTTTGTAAGTATGGTTAAAGGGGCAGAAGCTCCTAGCTCAGGGCTAGGAACTTCTGCCCCTTTAACTTTCCTTCGACCAGTGACCGTTGGTTCAGAGCGTGCAGGAACGAATATCCGATGAGGAAAAAATCAGATGAAGATAAAGAAATATCAGATGATGAAGAAAAAGAAAAACAACCCCGATGACAACCCTTGTTGCAACCCTCTACCTATTGCAAAAACCGAAAAAATGTTGTATCTTCGCATCAGAAATAATAAGAAAGAAAAACACAAAATTATAAACAATTTTAATTGACATCACTATGGAATACAATGAACAGGAAAACGAGAAGATGCACAAGATGCTACTCTCACCCCACTTCGCCCTCGGGGAATTCATCAAATCGGGCACCGCCATGAAAAATGGCGTTGACAATACACCACATGACATCATCGTGGTTGTAAGACTCACCAACCTATGTGAGAAGATTCTGGAACCTCTCAGACAGCAGTTCGGTGCTATCCGCATCACCAGCGGTTACAGGTGCCACCAGCTCAATCTGCAGGTGGGAGGAGCTATCGGAAGTCAGCACGAACTGGGAGAGGCTGCAGACATCTTCGTCACAAACAGCGAGGTGCTGCTGAAGTACATGGAATTCATCCGGAAGAACTGCGACTTCGACCAGATGATTCTGGAACCGCGAGGACAACCGCAGAAACGCTGGCTGCACGTCAGCTATACCATGCGACGGCCCAACCGGCATCAGACTCTGAAATAACCAAACATTTCAAATCATCTAATACTATGAAAAAAGACACCATCAAAACCATCATCAAAATCGCCCTGGCTGTACTCACTGCTATCGCAACCTCACTGGGGTTTGCCAATACCGTGAACTAAGCTGGCGATGAAACTGGAAAACAGCCCAGGGCTGTTGAAAAAGACAAGTCCTGGGCTGAACCAGAAAAAAAAAGAAAAACACATTTTATTTTTAACCTTTTAAATTTTTAATACTATGAGCGTAAAGTACAGAAAAGTAGTTAACAACCGCAAGAACTCCAAGACCAAAGGTAAGGTCTATGGACGAGCAGTAGTAGACGGTGTGTTGAGCACCAAGCGAATGGCTGAGAATATCAGCAAGCGATGCACCCTGACCGAGCCAGACATCATCGCAGTAATCAATGCCCTGGAAACCGAGATCGGCTACGGTCTCTCCGACGGCAAGCGAGTGGTGCTCGACGGCTTCGGTTCCTTCAAGGTGGGCCTCACCACCACCCCAGCCGACAGCGCCAAGAAGTTTACCAGTGCCAACATCAAGGGCATGCACGTCATCTTCCTTCCTGCCACCGAGATGGAGCAGGGCAAGCGCGTGAAGAACATGCTGAAAGGCGTGAAGGCCGAGGAGATGACCGAATACACGGGCATCGAGTCGGGAGAAGACACCGGCGACACGGGCAACACCGATTCCGGCGATACCGAATCTGGCGGAACCACAGGCGGCGGACAGGTAGGATTCTAGCGGGAATCCATCATCCCCTGAGCATTGAAAGAACAGGAGGACATGAAACCTCCTGCATCAAGAAAGGGCAAAAGCTTTCAAGTAGCAGGCTATTTATAAAGCTTTTGCCCTTACAGGGCGAACAGGTTTACATCCATAAATACCCAGGGCGTTGCCCTGGGCTAGGAGCTTCTGCCCTTTCAGGGCGTGTGGAGAAAACAGGCTCCGGAACTTTAACTTAGGCCGGGAACAGTGGTTCAGGGCGTGTGGAGAAAACGGGCACCGGAACTTTAACTCAGGCCGGGAACATTGGTTCAGGGCGTGTGGAGAAAACGGGCTTTCGGAACAACGACCATTGCTCCCAAAGCCCCTCTTTCATTCAAAAACCGAACAGATATATTCATTTTCACTGTTAACTAGTTAAATAAAATGAAAAATATTTGGCGGTTTCAAGTTTTCATCGTATCTTTGCCACTGAATTTATATATCAGTTATTGACAATAAAAGTTCTAACAGTATGAAAATAAAGGTTTTATCTCAATTTATAATTACATCCCTTACTGCTGCCAGCACCCTCTCGCTGACATCTTGCTTCAAGGATGAACCCCTCAATGCCGAATGCGACATCGAACAGGCTTTCATCCATCCCGGACCCCTGCTGAAACTGTGGTTCGCCAATGCGGCAGATACCCTCGTCAACGTGCAGAGCGACCAGGACAAGATAGAGTTCACCATGCGCTCGTTTGCCAACCTCACCAGGCAGGCTCCGGAGTTCCGACTCACCCCAGGCGCCACCATCCAGCCCGAAAGCGGAAGCGTACACGACTTCTCCAAAGGTCCTGTAACATACGTAGTTACATCAGAAGACAAGCAATGGAGCCGCACCTACCAGGTGAGTATCAAGAAGGGGCAGACCACCATGAGCAACGAGTTTGAATTCGAATTTGAAAACGCCTACCTCAACAAGGGATACTACAACTGGAAGGAAAACTGGAACGGCGAAGAACTCGACATCTGGGCAACCGGAAACCCTGGATTCAAGATAAGCAACAGTTCGGCTAAACCGGAGGAATATCCTACCACGATGATAGAAGACGGCTATCTGGGCAAGGGCGTGAAGCTCACCACACAGCGCACCAGCAAGCTTGCCGACATGGTGAAGAAGCCTATCGCTGCCGGCAATCTCTTTATCGGACAGTTTGACGCCACCGATGCCCTGCGCGATGCGATGAAGGCAACCAAGTTCGGCCGTCCGTTCAGCTTCAGCAGCAAACCAGTGAAGCTGGAAGGCTGGTACAAATATCAGGCTGGAGAGAAATTCACCGACAAGGAGATGAAGGAACTTGACCGCAAGGACTACGGAACCATCTATGCCGTGCTCTACGAGAACATCGACGAGAAGGGAAACCAGGTAGTACTCTACGGAGATAACGTGCAGAGCAGCAAGCAGATAGTGGCTCTCGCCCTGGTTGGCGAAACCCATGACGACAACGGCAAGGTAGCCATCGGCAACACGCCGGAATGGCATCACTTCAGCGTAGATTTCGACTATCAATCCTACGGCAAGACCATCGACCCGCTGAAACTGAAAAGCGGCGGCTACAGTCTCGCCATCGTCTGCTCATCAAGTTCTGATGGCGCCAACTTCCTGGGAGCCGTGGGCAGCACCCTCTGGGTGGATAGTTTCAAACTGATTTGCAAATAAGAAGAAAAAATGAAAAAGATAACAGTAATGGCACTCCTGCTGGCATGCGGCACTGCTTCATGGGCAGGAGACAAGAATAGCGCCTGGAACCAGTATCTCCACGGCTATCAGTATCAGGCACGCGTGGCTTACAACCTGGGTGGCACTGCCCCTATCGGCATGCCTGCCACCATCCGCACGCTTCACAGCTACACTCTTCGCCCTAACTTCAGTCTGGGTGTGGATGCCTATCACCCACTCTCCGGAAACTGGGGATTCGTAGGCGGAATCCGGTTCGAAAACAAGGGCATGAAGACCGATGCGGGTGTAAAGAATTACTACATGAAGATAGTTCGTGGCGGCGAGGAGCTGCAGGGCGTCTTTACGGGCGATGTCGTGACCAAGGTGGACATGAGTCTCATCACCGTTCCTATCCTGGCAACATACGATGTATGTGATAATCTCCGCTTCAAGCTGGGTCCATACGTAAGCTATGTAACCTCCAGGAAGTTTGAGGGTTGGGCATACGATGGTTATCTCCGCCGTCAGGAGGAAGGTCATCCGAAGGGCGACCCGACGGGACAGAAGGTGATGCTGGGTCATGACGAAGGCGAGCGTGGCGACTACGACTTCAGCGACGACATGCGCAACTGGCACGTGGGCGTAGATTTCGGCATAGACTGGAAGCTGAGCGACCGCTGGGGCATCTGCGCCGACCTGAACTGGGGCTTGAACGGCATCTTCAAGAAGGATTTCGAGACCATCGAACAGACGATGTACCCTATCTACGGCAGCATCGGCATCTCGTATCAGCTGAAGTAATATAATGTACGCGTACATTATTATATAGAAAATCAATATTTATTAATATAAAAAAGAGAAGATTATGAAAAAGTTTATTTATTTGATTGCCATGGTTTGCACCCTTGGCTTCTTCACTGCTTGTAGCAGCGATGACGATGACAACAACAGCAACAACTTCTTGCGCAACGAGAAGATAGAGGGAACCTGGAAGGTACAGGATGCCGGCATGGATCCAACCACCTACCAGCCAACAGGTTCAGTAGTATTGAAATGGGAAGGATCAGATGATGCAGCCATCGAGCTTCCAGGCGTTTTCGACGAGCCATATCCAGTAAAGGATGCCATCTCTATGGTTCCAATGCTGCTCAACACCCAGCTCAGAAGCGTTTTGCAGGATGTAACCTTCAATGAGAAGGGGCAGATTTCTGCAACCTACAAGGAAGAAGAGGATGACAAGGACTGGAAAGTAGCTAACGACTACGCTACATACCAGGTAGTAAACGACAACATGATTACCGTATTCCTGAACACAAGCAAGATTACAGAAGACATCGACGATGCTCAGGAGAAGGCAATGATTAGCAGCATGTTGGATCAGTTTAAGACCGGTATTCCTGTACACGTATCTTATCCTGCAGTCAACAAGGCATACTTCTATGTTGACAAGGATTTCGTAGCCCCTATCATCGCAATGCTTTATGCTCAGGTGAACAAGATTCCTACAACTGGCATGGACAAGGATGATCAGGCAGAGTTCCTGATGCTGAAGACCATTGTAAACCAGCTTCCTGCCATCATGGAAAAGACCACCCAGTTTGAGGCAGGTCTTGAATTGATCAAATAAAGCAGAAAAGGTTATAAAGCCCGAAAGGCTTTTATGCGATAAAAGCCTATAAATAACAAAAATTCCCAGCTATCATTAGAGTGATAGCTGGGGATTTTTCTTTTTATAAGTTATTCTTCTTGTTTCCAAAAGCTGGATGGGTTCTTTCTCATATCCCAAATATCTACGAAATGAACCTCATCTCTCTTTTCGAGATAATAATAAATCAACTTAAAATTATTCATGAAATTAGCGCCTCGCAGCTGGTATGGAAAATCAGGA
>CAKPWR010000044.1 GCA_934196725.1 uncultured Prevotella sp. | reverse complement strand
ATGAAGAATATGAACATGTTTGAGCAGATGCCATTCAGCGAGAAGTATCCAGTCTTCCGCAAGTTGGCAGAGATAGGTGACCTCCGCAAGCTTTCCCGCGAAGAACTTGAGCTTTATGATGAGGACATCAAGAATATGCGTGATATATATGCCACCAGAAAGTTTGATGAGAAGAGAGGAATGGAAAAAGGAATTGCTAAAGGTCGAGCAGAAGGTCGTGCTGAAGGTCGTGCAGAAGGTCGTGCTGAAGGTCGTGCTGAAGGTGAATTGTCTAAAGGTTTGGAAGTAGCCCGTAATTTGTTGGCAATGGGTATGTCTTGGACTCAAATCATACAAGCTACAGGATTAACAGAAGACCAGCTGAAACAACTTCAGTCGTAGTGTATGTACATTATCCACTAGTCGTTTTTCTTAGTATAAGTGACTATGCCAGACGTGAAGGAAATATCTTCAGCCATAAAAAGAATAAGGGCTGCAAACGGCATTGTTACCGTCTGCAGCCCTTACTTATGTTAGTATCAGAAGCGTAAGATTCACTCCCTGACCTCTGGATATTCAAGAGAGGTAATCACATCATGCGATGATTCTTCCGCTCCAATGCTATCCAGATAACTTTTCCTAAAACTTTAAGGAATTATTCACCATAATTCCAGCCATCTTCATCTGGCTCTGGATCATTACCGCTATTAGCTCCTCCTTCATACATGTAAGATTTTGTGAGGAGGGTGCAAGGGGTGATGTTTATCACCTGCATCTCCGGCTTTATATATTCTTTCTTTTTCATGTCTTTTTTGTTTTTAAAATCTTTACTTAATCATGATTTTATAAGTCTTGCTGCCATGCTTCACGATGTTCAATCCCTTCTGCAGACCATTGGTGCGCAGACCATTCACGTCATAGTATTCTGCGTTGGCATCGTTGCTGATAGCGTTAAGGTTGTCAATGGCTGTCGTGCCATCACCATTTCCTATGTTCAGCATAGCTGCTCTTGCTTGAGATGCATTGGCAGGATGGATATATGCATGCATAGGTTTGATGCCCACGCCCTTGCTCTTGCCATCCTTTAAGTCAGAGACACGCCAGAACTTGTCCTTGCTGATGATGTAGTCGTTGTCATCAAGACCCTTATTGTCCTTGCCGCCAATTTTGGTGAATGAACCTACGAGGCTGACATTTGAGGCTGTTCCTGCTGTTGGGGCAGTTACTATTTCTGCATTGCTTGCAGAAAGACTAAGTGATGTCTCACCTTCCTTCATCTTGAAGAGCACAGGAGTGCCGGCAGGGATTTCTGCTCCTTCATAACTCTCCAGTGTGATGTATTGCTTAGAAGCATTAATGCCTGCGAGACGATAGAAGACACATTCAGTTTCCTGGTTTAAGTCAATGGCGAAAGGCACGCAGAGTGTTCCCCATTTAGAACCTGAAGGAATAGTTCTGCTGTAAGAGATGGTCTTTGATGTGAACGCCTCATAGTCCTTGAAGTCCTCGCTGTCGGCAAGTGTCAGGTCTTCGGTCGCCACAAACTTGTTGTTTCCATCCTTTATCACCTCGATGTTTCCAGCCTTGTCTGCTACATACTTGTGCGCAGCACATTCCTCGTTGCGGCAGCCCATGTGATAGATATGCTCGTCGGTGTCATGCTCTGGACTGGTTAAAGTGGCAGATGCTACGTGAACCAATTCATTCTCAGAAGTACTGTTGCTATATGAGGTAGCCGTATTGTCGCAGTAACGGAATGATCCATTATATACAGTATTGCCCTCTGCTGCTGTCAGTACAGGATAAGCATTTGTGCCGAGTTTCTGATACCATGCCAGTTCACCTTCTGATTTGCTTCCGTTAAGCAGGTAAGCCACTTCACCGCTCTTCAGCTGCTCAGGGGTGAATGCCTTGATCACGTCAGCTTCATTCATACCCTCAGGATAGGTCAATGAGCCTTCTCCGATAGCCTTGACAGCTTCACCTGTCTGCTCTGTTTTATTGATGGTAAGCTTAGCACTGCTGCTGTATGCCAAGATGCCAGAAGCGGTGCCGGAGTCGTTGATGGTTCCAACAAGGAGACCGGCACAACCTGTATTAAAAGTAGCTGTAACATTACCAGTGCCAAGCACATTGTTCAGTTCGCATATATTAGCATATCCTATCAGGTTTCCGACATTATCAGTTCCAATTACATCGCCATAGTTGGCACTGTTCTGAATGGTTCCAGCTTCAACAGATCCAGCCATGCCACCAACGCAGCCTTCCGTACCTGTTACAACACCATGATTAGCGCATGAAGTGAAGGGATTGTCGTATCCATTATAGTTACCTACAATACCTCCTACAAATTTTGTACCATTCACCATTGCATGGTTTTCGCAGTTGCCGATGTTGCCCATTACATTTCCCACTATTCCGCCAACGAAATGTTTTCCTTCTACCAAACAGTTAGCCAAGGTCTTGATATTTTCAATAATACAAGAAACTGCGTATCCTGCCAAAATTCCAGCATAAGGTTCGCTAAGGTTCATTACCTTCGCATTGTCGAAAGTGATGTTCTTGAGACTGGCAGCATTAGCATAGCCGAAGAAACCGGCAAACTTAGAAGTGGCATTGATGTAGAGATTGCTGATGGTCTTCCCGTTGCCATCGAATGTTCCTCGATACTTATTACCAGAGTTACCGATAGGGGTCCAACTGAGCTCTTGAGTATACGTGGTGCTAGCCTTATGGCAGAACTCAGACAAGTCGATATCAGCAGTCAGCTTGGCAGATGCTGATGGGTGAGTAGTTCCAGGTTCTTCGTCTTTGTCCACGATAGTTCCGTTCACATAGCCGCGGAACCACGCCAGTTCGGCAGCAGAGGATATCTCATAAGGAGTGTTTACTTTGCCATCACCACTGGAAGGCTTGGAAGGCTCCGGTTGTGCCCATGCTCCCCCATAAGGCATGAGGATAGCCATCACGAGCAGCAGCATCGTGACGAGCCAATTCGGTTTGTGTAATTGTTTCTTTTTCATACACGTTTTGTTGTTAATGGTTGATGTAAATATTTTGTTTCGTTTATCTGCTTGTAAATTCTTCAAGAGGATAGGGTGCTTTCCTCTATGATGGGATAGGCTGCATCATCAAGCCCAATGGTTTGTCTTAACGAAGATCACTCCTGGAAATATAAGAGGTTTGCCTGCATGATGAACAGGTATGCCGGACAGCATTCCGGCATGGTTCCTAGCTCGCAATCATGCCGCAAATATACAAAATTAATTTGAAATAGGGAGTTTCATTCCTCCATAAAATAGTTTCATTCCTCCAATTTAGGTGTCGCATTGGTAGGGAATGCGACACCTAATAAAGGTCGCACGTGATAAAAATGGTGTTTTCTCTGGTCTTTTTTCAAAGTTCGGTAATTTCTGCTTTCTTATCTTTTTGAGCTACATCTGTAGCCGGATAGTCTCTTGTTCCTACCATCCGAAGGTTCCCGGCAGTCCGTTAGGGTTGAAGCTAAAAGTACGAAAAAGGGGCAGTATAAAGAATATGCTGCCCTTATATATAACCTTCGCTAAGCCTGTTGCTAATCATTTCTTCACACTCTTCTCAAAGATGTAATTGTAAAGATTATATATTGGTGATGGGCTAAAATTTATGCACCCCATCACACAGCATGGCAAGTTCTTTTTGGAAAAAATCTATATCAGGAGAAACATCATCGGCTGTCTGTAATCTTCCATCAATTGATAAAAAGATTCCTGCATGTAACGGTAATCGCTTGCTTGGTTTTGGCAATAGTTCCACCCTTCTGTTGCTAAATTCATAATCCAGGTTTCGAACATCCAAAACATTCAAAAATGTATATCCATATCGAGAGTCTCCTTTCGTTCTAGGTTGAAATACAGCTGATACAGAATCTAATTGGTCAGCATGATATCTTAATACTGAAATATAGTCTTCAGCACCACTCTTCAACTTTTCTAGTTTAAAAGCCTTCGGTGAAACACGCCCTTTATAGATATGAGAAGGTGAAAACAGAATTCTTGCAACCTTTTCATCATCTGCTATTTCAGAAATCATTTTATCCATGAGCTTTCTCTAATAATGATAATACTTCCTTTTCATCCAACTTATCAAAACTGAATTTAGACAAATGACCATCCCGTTTGATAAATGCTACTACCTGGTGATTGGCAATAGTAATACCTGCTATATTATTGTCTTCCGTGAAATCTAAATAAATATAACCTCGTGCATCAGGAAAAGCTACCCAATTTTGCAGACTGCTATCAGTAGCTAGCAGAATAATTCGCTTCACGAAATCTACTATATTTCTTGAGAGAGCAAGACTACCTTCACCATCCCAACCATCTGGAAGCTTTGACAATTCATCTAAACGGTTCAAAAGTTCTTCCTTTACTGAAGATTGTAAAGTTTGCTTTTGGCTTGACAAGAAAACCAAACAACTATACAAAGCATTCTGATCTGTAGTAGCATATACCGCATCCATCACATTATGGCGCAAGGTAACAATATCCGTATCAGGAGTAATACGGACTGCCATGGAATCAGAAACTATACTAGTTTTTTCTTCCGGTAATTTATATGGCTTTACTTCACTCATACTTTTTCTTTTTACTAAACATGTGCTGCAAAGATACGCTGCTTTTTTGTAACTACCAAATTATTCGTGAAGAAAACAACATGACACATATAATTTCCGTCTCAGTCTGGATCCTTATCATATCACAAAAGGGCTGCAAACGGCAATTAACTGAGTTCACTTGAAAAAGTCCCGAATCATATTTTTTATCTTTGTAACTTATTGACAATCAATAGTAGAGGGATGGGAAGCGAAATTGGGCGGTAACATTGAACACGAATAATATTGAATGATTAAACAAGGTTAACCAAGATGGCTGAAGTGTCGCAAGTAACCTCCGGTCCCCGAAGGGGGCCAATTTTCAATAACCGCTGGTGGAATGACCGAATAGGTCAAGATCAGCGAAATCTGTTGTGATTATCCTCCCATACCTCTTCCTTTTCTTTTTTTTAAAAAGAAAATCCCATAATTTCTTGGCAGTTTCAATAAAAAAGTGTATCTTCGCAGCAGAATTGCAATATTGCGTCCACGATCTTATAAAACGTAAGAAGATGGCAAGATTTATAGATCCACGTGTCGATTGGGCTTTCAAGCGAATCTTTGGAAGCGAAGACACTAAAGAATGCCTGATAACATTCCTCAACGGATTGTTTGAAGACGAGTTGGTAATCAAGGACGTGACGTTTGCCAAGACCGCCATTGTTTGACAAGCACACGGAGGCAGAGTGTATGGATATAATTGATTGTTGGATTTATATAATGAAGAATATGAACATGTTTGAGCAGATGCCATTCAGCGAGAAGTATCCAGTCTTCCGCAAGTTGGCAGAGATAGGCGACCTCCGCAAGCTCTCCCGCGAGGAACTTGAGCTTTATGACGAGGACATCAAGAATATGCGTGATATATATGCCACCAGAAAGTTTGATGAGAAGAGAGGAATGGAAAAAGGAATTGCTAAAGGTCGAGCAGAAGGTCGTGCTGAAGGTCGTGCAGAAGGTCGTGCTGAAGGTCGTGCTGAAGGTGAATTGTCTAAAGGTTTGGAAGTAGCCCGTAATTTGTTGGCAATGGGTATGTCTTGGACTCAAATCATACAAGCTACAGGATTAACAGAAGACCAGCTGAAACAACTTCAGTCGTAGTGTATGTACATTATCTAATTTCTGCTTTCTTATCTTTTTGAGCTACATCTGTAGCCGGATAGTCTCTTGTTTCTACCATCCGAAGGTTCCCGGCAGTCCGTTAGGGTTGAAGCTAAAAGTACGAAAAAGGGGCAGTATAAAGAATATGCTGCCCTTATATATAACCTTCGCTAGCCTGTTGCTAATCATTTCTTCACACTCTTCTGAAAGATATAATTGTAAAGATTATGTGTCAATGCAATGTGTTTTGCGTGTGGCGCTAGACCTGTCTTTTTATAGTTCTTCCTTCAGTTCATTATACAAGTCAACTGGTCCTAAGTGCCAATATTTGGTACTTTCTGTAGACAACTTTTTATATAATTGTGAATGGTATATACGCTTGATGGCATCCGTAAGACTTATCCCCTTGTCTTCCGAGAGCCAAGGAGCAAGACATCCTATTTTTAATGGCAACAACATATACAGATTGTCTTGTGTTATTTCTGCACTCATATTTTTATTATTTCTGATTCTACAAATTTAATGGCATACTGAAGTTTCGCATGTGGTTCAAGTACGGGCTGAAGGCCCAAAAGCTCCTAGCCCAGGGCGTGTGGGGCTTACTTGCGAAACTTGAATTTCTTATACGATAGGCAGACTGATACCGTTGATCTTCTGATAGATATCTAGCGCATAGATGTCGGTCATGCCGCTGATGTAATCCAATACAGCCATGATTCTCTCTTCCAGATTCTCGTTCTCGATGTCGTATTGACTGCTTACCCGGCGCAGGAGCTGCTTGGAATAGAAGCGGGAAGGATTGACGGCGGCATCTATGAATACCTCCATCAGCGTAGCCATGATCTTGTAACCCGAAAGTTCGATGTCGAGGACGGGTTTGCTGGCATAAATCTTCTTTCTGGATACCTGGGTGCAGGCTTTGTAAGCCAGCCGCTCATGCTCTGAGATGTGGTCGATGAGGCAACCCTCGAAGGTTCCGGCAAGAATCTCTTCCTCATGGTCGAGGAATGCCTGCACGCATTTGTTCTCCAGTTTGCCGATGACACAGGCTCTCATATATACCACCTGTTCGTTTTCATCGGTCAGCTCCTCATCGATGATGCGCTGGCGAATCTTCTTTTTCGTGGTTTCATCGAAGAATCCGAGCAGCAATTCTTCGGTTTCATCGAAGGAAAGTATCTTCAATTTATGGGAATCCTCAATGTCCATGATCTCATAACAGATGTCGTCGGCAGCCTCAACCATATAGACCAACGGATGGCGGGCATATTTGAGCGGCTCTCCATCGGCAGACAGACGGCGAATGCCCAGTTCTTCGGCTACTTTCTGATAGGTGGTGGCTTCTGATGTAAAGAAACCGAACTTGCCGTGGTTGCCTGCCACGCTGCTGGCAAAAGGATATTTCACGATGGCGGCAAGCATGGAATAGGTCATGACGAAACCGCCCTGTCGACGACCCTTGAAGCGATGGGTAAGGATGCGGAAGCCGTTGGCATTGCCTTCGAAATGGGTGATGTCATCCCAGAACTGCGATGAAACCGCTGATTTCAGATCTTGTCCGGCACCTTCGCTGAAGAAAGTCTGGATGGCTTTCTCGCCGGAATGGCCGAAGGGAGGATTGCCCAGGTCATGTGCCAGGCAGGCTGCACTCACGATGGTTCCTATCTCTTCGAAGAGCGTATCCTTCAGTTCCGGCCGCTTCTCGATGATATGGCGCGAGATGTCATTGCCCAGCGACATGCCCACACTAGCCACCTCCAGACTGTGGGTGAGGCGGTTGTGGACGAAGATGCTGCCCGGAAGAGGGAAGACCTGTGTCTTGTTCTGCAACCGGCGGAATGCCGATGAAAAGATAAGACGGTCGTAATCGCGCTTGAATTCAGAGCGGTCATCGTGGCGCTCAGCATGCTTGTGTTCCTGTCCGAAACGCTTGTTTGATATGAGTTGTTTCCATTCCATAATCCGTTGATTCTTATATTTTAATATTGCACATTTATCGTTCTGCAGCGCAAAAATACAGGAATCTACGCATAATTCAAAATAAAAATAGATAAATTATATCATTTTTACTTATAAAATGCGATTATTCGCCTAAAAAGCAGTATTTTTGCAGAAAAATAGAAAAATTTGTTATGAAAACTGTAAAAAATATAATAAAATCTTTACTAGTTGTTTTAATAGTCATTTATGTAATATCGGCTTGTGTACCAATTATACATACAAGGACTATTGTCTGTTTTCAAAATTATACAAAGGATACTTTGTTCGTTGGGGTGTCTCTCTATGATAATATTGATAGTGTAAATAGTATGCTGTTTCCAAATTATGCACGCTATGATGACTTGGATACAATAATTGTTTTTCAACATAAATACTTAAATGTCCATCCCACAGATTTTGTGCTTCCTGATTCGCTATGTCGTGGTGAACCTAACTATTTGTTTAATGAGCATGATACTTGTTATTTCTTCTTAGTTAAGTGGAAAGATGCCAAGAACTATTCTTTTGATGAAATACGTAAGAAGAAGTTATATCATAGATTGATTGTCACTAGAGATAAAAAAGGCAAATTTAATACAGACATTAGATATTGAAGAGTATGAAATGTTGTAATCGTATTTTAAATATTGCACATTTATCGTTCTGCAGCGCAAAAATACAGGAATCTGCGCATAATTCAAAATAAAAATAGATAAATTATATCATTTTTACTTATAAAATGCGATTATTCGCCTAAAAAGCAGTATTTTTGCAGAAAAATAGAAAAATATGCTGAAAGTACAGATTATCAATAAGGGGCATCAGCCTCTCCCTGCGTTTGCCACACCTCAGAGTGCGGGCATGGATTTGCGTGCTAATATCGATGAGGCTATCGTGCTCCATCCTATGGAGCGTAGACTCGTCCCTACGGGACTTTTCATGGCATTGCCGGCTGGTTATGAAGCGCAGATAAGACCTCGTAGCGGACTGGCACTGAAGCATGGCATTACCGTGCTCAATACGCCGGGTACCATCGACGCCGACTATAGAGGCGAAATCATGGTGCTGCTCATCAACTTCTCACAGCAGGACTTCGTCATCAATGACGGCGAGCGCATCGCACAAATGGTGCTTGCCAAGCACGAACAATGCGACTTCATCGAGGTAGAAGAACTCGATGAGACAGAGAGAGGCGCTGGTGGCTATGGTCATACGGGAGTAAAATAATAAAGAAAGGAATCGAATCGTGAAATTCAGTTTGAGAAATACTGCTATCTGGATGGTCGTGGGGCTGATAGGCTCTGCGGCTTTGCCGTCTATGGCCCGTAAGGTAAAAGTGAAACACGTGGCTCAGCAGGCGGTAGCGGTAAAGGACTCGCTCAGCCCTAACGACCGCAAGCGTTTTGAATACTTCTTCCTGGAGGCGGGAAGGCAACATGCAGCCAACAACTATTCTGCTGCGATGGACCTCTTTGAGCATGCCCGACAGATAGACCCGAATGCCGCAGAGACATACTTCTATCTCTCGATGTACCACTCCCAACTGAAGCATGATTCGCTTGCCCTTCACTATATGGAGAAGGCAATACAGCTGGCTCCGGAAAACCAGACCTATGCCGAGAATCTTGCCCAGCATTATATCGGCAAGCAGCAGTATGACAAGGCGATAGATGCCTACGAAGACCTCTATGCCCGCAATCATGGCAATACCGATGCCCTGCATATCCTGGTGCAGCTGTATCAGCAGCAGAAGAACTTCCCGATGATGCTGAAGACCATTTCGCGTCTGGAAACCGAGGAGGGTGAGAGCGAGCAGTATACGCTTTCCAAAATGCGCATCTACGAAATGATGGACGACAGGAAGGCTGCCTATAAGGAATTGAAGTCGCTGGTAGATGCCCATCCGCTCGACATGGTTTACAAGACGATGCTGGGCAACTGGCTCATGCAGCATCAGCGCCAGAAGGAAGCCTACAAGATGTTTATGGATGCGCTGAAGGAGGAGCCGGAGAATTCCTATGCCCAGATGTCGCTCTACGACTATTACAAGGAAACCCAGCAGGAAGACCTGGCTCACGAGATGCTGGATAAAATCTTGCTCAGTCCGAAGACGGATCTGGAAACCAAGGTGATCATGTTCCGCTCGTTTATCCAGGACAATGAAACCCATGGTGGCGATTCAACCCAGGTGGTGGCACTCTTCGACAAGGTGCTCAATGTGCCGCAGCCATCGGCTGATGTGGCAGAGATGCGTGCAGCCTATATGAGTCTGAAGAAGATGCCGGACAGCATCATCGGCAAGGCTTACGGGAAGGTGCTTGCCATCGCACCGGATAATGTCAATGCCAGACTGCAGCTGGTGCAGCTGCTCTGGAATAAGAAAGATTATACATCGGTAATCGCCCAGAGCAAGGCGGCTCATGCGTATAATCCGGAAGAAATGGTGTTCTATTACTTCGGTGGAATGGCGCATTATCAGAAAAACGATGAGGATGCAGCGCTCCATGAGTTCCGTCAGGGCGTGGCACAGGTAAGAGCCGATGCTTCTCCTGACCTGGTTTCTGATCTCTATGCCGTCATGGGCGACATCCTTTACAAGAAGAAGGACAAGCAGGCGGCTTATGCGGCTTACGACTCCTGTCTGCAATGGAAGGATGACAATATAATGGCGCTGAACAACTATGCTTATTACATGAGCGAGGAAGGCGTTGACCTGCATAAGGCAGAATCGATGAGTTATAAGACCGTGAAGGCGGAACCAAACAACGGCACTTATCTGGATACCTATGCATGGATCCTGTTCAAGGAAGAGCGCTATGCCGATGCCAAGACTTATATCGATGCAGCTCTCAAGAACAGCGACTCTACCGAGAATAACAGTACGATATTGGAACATGCCGGCGACATCTATGCCATGAACGGAATGATAGATGACGCCATGAAATACTGGAAGCAGGCACTGGACGGTGATGGACAGAATGCCGTCCTGAAATGGAAAATAAACAATAGACAATATATTACCGAGGATGAACTGCTGCGTCGCAACAGACCGGCAAAGAAGGAATCGGTAACGAAGAAAATCATTAAGAAAGGTAGAAAGAGATGAAAAAGAATAAATGGATGTTGATGGGTGCCGGAGCTGCCATGATGCTGATGGCTGCTTGCGGAACCAGCAAACAGGTACAGGGAACCGGCAAGGTGGATGGCGGCAAGCACCAGTCATCTGTCAAGGCAGACGAGCAGGGTGAAAGCTTCAGCCAGCGTGCTTTCCTGCAGATGGTTTCGGATAATCAGGTTTATACCAAGGATATTGTGGGCAAGATGGATTTCACCATCCTGATGGGAGACAAGGAAGTGAGCGTTCCTGCCAAGTTGAGCATGCGCAAGGACCAGCTGGTGCGTATCCAGATCTTCATGCCTTTCCTGGGCAGTGAGTTGGGGCGTCTCGAGTTTGCCCCTGATTATGTATTGATTCTGGACCGTTATCACAAGCAGTATGTCAAGGCAGACTATACGCAGGTGGATTTCCTGAAGAAGCAGGGCATCTCGTTCTATACCTTGCAGGCGTTGTTCTGGAATCAGCTGATTCTGCCGGGCGAAAAGGAGGTGACCAAGTCAAACCTCAAGAAGTTTGACGTCAACCTGAATGCTGCCGGCAACGAGGTTCCGGTAACCGTCAAGAATGGCTATATGACCTATGCCTGGAATACCAGTCGTGAGAACGGACGCATCACTTCGGCAGATGTCAACTATCAGAGCTCGCAGCATGGCACATCCCGTCTGCATGTAGACTACAGCAAGTTCAAGAGTGTGGGTGTGAAGATGTTTCCGGCAACACAGGTGATGTCGTTTATGACTACTGCAACCCAGAAGAAGCAGGAAATGAAACTTATCCTCAATCTCAACGAGGTGAAGACAGATAGTAACTGGAGTACTCAGACCGAAATTTCAAAGAAATACAAGCAGGTTTCGCCTGAAGAAGCACTTCGCAAAATTATGAGTATCTGATGAAACGTATCCTATTATTAATGATGGCTCTGGTATTCTCGCTGGCTCCCTATGCCCAGAAACAGGTGCAGAAGAAGCGACCGGTAAGAAAGACCGCAGTGGCTGCCAAGCCTCAGCACAGAAATAAAAGACCGGTAAGGCAGGCTGCTCCTACCAGGGCAGAACGCAAGGCGGCTACCTACAGCAATGCTTCTATCCGAGGATTGCAGGGACAGCGTGCGTCTATCCAGAAGAAAATCAAGGAGCAGGAACAGGCGCTCCGCAGAAATCAGGCGGATGTAAAGAAGCGACTGGAAGACCTGATGATATTGAACGGTGAGATAGACCAGAGTCAGAAGAAGATTGATGGCATCCAGAAGGATATTCATCATATCAACGGAAATATCGGCATCCTGCAGGCGCAGCTGAAAACCCTTCAGCAGCAGTTGCAGGACAGAAAGAACAAGTATATCCGCTCCATGAGATATATGAGCCGTCATCATACGGTACAGGACAAGCTGATGTTCATCTTCAGTGCCAAGAATCTGACCCAGATGTATCGCCGACTTTCCTTCATCCGCCAGTATTCTTCCTATCAGAAGGTGCAGGGCGAGGCTGTAAAGGCAAAGCAGAAGCAGGTGAACGAGAAGCATGTGCAGCTGCAAAACGTAAAGGGACATAAGAACACCTTATTATATAAGGGCAAGCAGGAGAAAACGGCACTCGAAGGCAAGCAGACTCAACAGCAGGAAATGGTACAGGGACTGCAGAAGCAGCAGAAGACCATTCAGGCTGTCATCGCCGACCAGCGTCAGAAGGATGCGGCAATCAATGCCCAGATTGACCGTTTGATTGCCCAGGAAGTAGCCAAGGCTCGTGCCCGTGCTGCTGCCGAGGCTAAGAAGAAGGCTGCTGCAGCTGCTGCGGCAAAGAAACGAGCTGAGGAATTGGCGCGTAAGAAGGCTGCTGCCGAGGCTGCTGCAAGAGAGAATGCCCGTCGTATTGCTGAGGCAAAGGCTCGTGAAGCTGCTGCCGAGGCGGCGAGAAGAAAGGCTGCCGAAGAGGCAAGACTGGCTGCTGAGGCTGCAAGAAAGGCTCAGGAAGAAGCGGCTGCTCAGGCTGAAGCGAAGGCTAAAGCTAAAGCTCAGGCTAAGGCGCGTGCTGCTGCTGAGGCTGCCCAGCGTGCTGCTGCAGAACAGGCGGCTCGTCAGGCTGCTGCTGAACAGGCAGCAAGAAAGGCTGAAGCTGAACGAAGGGCTGCTGAGTTGAAGGCTAAGGCGGACGAGGAGCGTCAGGCTCGTGAAATCGCTGCTGCCAAGAAGGAGGCGCAGGAGGCTGCTACCTTGAGTTCGGTAGACCGTATGCTGAGTGGCGGATTCGAGGCAAACCGTGGTCGTCTCCCAATGCCTATCAGTGGAGGTTATCGCATCGTCAGTCATTTCGGTCAGTATAATGTACAGGGCTTGAAGGGTGTTACCCTCGACAATAAGGGTATCAACATCCAGGGCAAGCCGGGTTGCGTGGCCCGCAGCATCTATGATGGTGAGGTGAGTGCCGTATTCGGATATGGTGGCATGTGGAACGTATTGGTTCGTCATGGTGCCTACATCTCGGTATATTGTAACCTGAAATCCGTAAGTGTTCATAAGGGTCAGAAGGTAAGTACCCGTCAGGCATTGGGTGCCGTGGGTTCCGACAACATCCTCCAGTTCCAGCTTCGCAAGGAGACCGCCAAGCTCAATCCGGAGGCTTGGTTGGGAAGATAATGTATGAAATGAGCCGATAATGTATGAAATAGTGCAGCTGCAAGTTTTGCTCCACATGCCCTTTCAGGGCGTGCTGCTTCTGGGGCTTCTGGACCGCCCGTACTTGAACCACACTTGCGAAACTTGAATAAATGATAGAAATGAAACCTCCAATCGCTTGGTTCGATTGGAGGTTTTTAATTGCTTGTAAAAGAGTTGGTTACTTGTAATTTGTCTGTTGTGACAAAAACTTTATCTCATGTATCATTTAATTTTTATTAAACATTGTTTAAGAACTAAATCAATTTTATGTTGTAATTTTGCACCCGCAAATTTTAAAATGAATATAATAACTAGAAAAGAAGTTTTATAAATATGAAGCATTCATGAAAAGATGTATAGGGCTATTCTTATACTATTGGCTCCTTATCATTTTGTTTACTTCTTGCATTTATGATGACTATTCCGGCTGTCCGAAAAAGGATGGCCGTAAAATGGTGCGGATTAATGTGGATTGGCATTTGTTTGATAAAGAGGTGCCTACTGGTATGACGGTCATGGTGTTTCCCTGGTCAGGTGGTGCTCCGCAAACTGTCTTGACTAATGAGATAACTCATGCCGACTTTTCCTTAGAACCTGGAAAATATCGTATCCTTGTATTCAACCAAAGTACGACTGAGTTTGGTTCACTCGACTTTCTAGGAATGGACTCTTACGAGACAGCACGGGCTGTGGTACAGCATACAACATCGCGTTGGTACTCTCGTGGAGACGATGAATTGTTAGGGGTTGAGCCCGAGTGGCTTGCCTCTGACAAACTCGATGAATTCGATGTTTCTGGAGACTTTTCTGAGGTAACTTTAACTCCAAGGAATGTGCTTTCGCATATTCAGGTCAACGTGAAAGTTCCAGGTATAGGATACCTGCGTTATGCGAGAGGATCCTTAACTGGTATTTCAGAAGGCTTTCTGCTGGGACAGGGTAAGCCGCTTAAAAGCAAGGTGACTTATCTTCTGGAATCCTGGACGAAATCGATTGATGAGAATGACGCGACGCTGGGAACGTTGAAGACATCGCTTAAATGTTTTGGTCTACCCGAAACCGACCATCCTGATGCTGAAAACAATAAGTTATCCCTTTCTGCTTTGTTGATAGACAACAAGACGCAGGTAGATTATCAGTTTGCGGTTGGAGACAAGTTTAAGAAAGACGAAAACTCATCGGATTCAGGTTATATAGTTTCTCTCCATGTAGATGTCGAGGTGCCACCTTTACCTGAGGTGAAGCCTTCTGAGGGAAGTTCTGGCGGTTTTGATGTCACCATCCAGGATTGGGGTAAACCTGAGGATATTGATATGGAACTATAGAAATAGTAAAATGATAAGAATCAGATAAAATAGTAAAGTAATAATTGATTAGTTTAATTTATAAATCAAAACAGATATGTATAAGAAATTTTTTATGGGTATTGCTGCCATGGCAGCATTGACATTGGTAAGTTGTTCAAGCGATGACTTGAATAGTCTTTCAGACAATTCTTCTAAGAATGAGGCTATCAGCTTTGATGGCTATTTGGGAAGAAGTGCAGTTGCTGTAAATGGTACACGTGGTAGCGTGCTGGATAAGCCTGCTCTTCAGAATTCAACTGAAGGTTTTGGTGTGTTTAGTAAGTATACTGGTACGGCTTCTTTTCCTAATTTCGACAATCAGAAGGTAACTTGGCAAGGAACAAAGTGGACATATTCTCCTCTTAAGTTTTGGCCAACACAAGGTCAAATTGATTTCTTTGCGTATGCTCCTTTTGTAGAAAACAAAACGTTAAATAATGCATCTTTTGAATTTGCTGTTGCTGCTGATGTTGCTAAGCAGACAGATTTGTTGTGGGCTAATGCTAAGGGTCAGGAAAAGACTGACAAAGAACCTGTTACATTTACTTTCAATCATGCTTTGTCTAGACTTGGTTATACTGTAAAGTTATATGGAAATTATTCTTCTGAGGATGCAACTAATAAGGCAACATTTAAATTGAATCAGATTACATTGGCAGGATCTGCTGATGGAAACAAGCCAGCTTTCTATAAAACGGCTACCATAGATTTGTCTAAGGCTCCTTCTGAAGGTCCTTGGTCAAATCAATCTTCTGATAAGCAGAAATTTGATTGGGTCTCTACTCCTTATGATTTAACTAGTACAGTTGCATATAATCCTGATAAAGATAATAATTATTTGTTTGTAATTCCACAGAATTTCTCTGAAAAAATAGGAAATGTAGAAAATCCAGATAAACTTTATGTTATCGTAGAGTACACTATAACCTATAAGGATGGTAAAACCCAAATAAATAAGGTTTATAAGCAACTTAAACAGAACTTCAAGCAGGGTAAGGCATATATGCTTAACTTGACCATTGGTCTTCCAATCGAATTCGATGTTGATGTTGTTACAGGATGGATAGAAGATGAAAATGACAAGATCAATATCGATTCTTGGAATTAATCGTATCAGATAAAAATAATGAATTAAAAATTATCATAAGATGAAGTTTCTTCGTTTAGCCTTTTATGTTATGATAGCACAGCTGGTATTATCTGGTTGTGCCGGCGAAGGCGTGGAAGAAACTTCATCTTCTTCATCTTCTGAAATCAACTTTGATGCTTATTTGGGTCGGAATGCTTCAACCCGTTCTAGTGTAACCGATATTACTTCTCTCAAAGGGAAGGAGTTTAACTCCGGATTTGGTGTCTTTGCAAGATACAACCATAATGGGGCAACCTCACCTCTGATGGATAATGAACACGTAACCTGGAAGGAAAAGGAAAATTGTTGGGGATATACAAATACCCGATATTGGCCAAATGAAGGATCTGTGGATTTCTATGCCTTTGCGCCTTATAGTGGTATCGTAAAACTGGAAAACAAACCTGGGAGTAACGAAGCTAATCCAACTTGTATATATTTTCCTTCTAATATGTCTCCTGTAGATTTGGTGTGGGCTAATGCTAAGGATCGGACAAAGACTAATGAACCTGTTAATTTTACTTTCAATCATGCATTGGCTCGTTTGGGCTTTGATATCATAGCCAATCAGAATTTAGAGAAAAATGGTGCAGTTATAAAAGTTCAAGAGGTGAGACTATATGGCGCCTCAGAAAATGAAGGCGTCTTTGTTATGGCGGGCTATCTGAATCTTGAAAATGGAGCTTGGACTCCCTTCAATAATGGTACTAGTTGGGTTTATACTTGGACACCAGATGGCAAAGTAGATGGCAATGAAAATGTCAATGAAAATGATGGCACCGTATTAAAGTTAAGTGCACCTCCTCTGTTAGACCATGAACATGATAAAATAACAAATGCTGACGATTCTTATATCTTTATAATCCCTCAGACGAAGGACGAAAAGTTTCATCTAAAGATAACTTATACGGTAAAGCAGGGAGATTTAGAGGAAAAGGTGACGGTAAAGAAAAATCTGCTAGAAGTTCTTGATCCGTCAGAAACTAGTAATAAGTCTTTTACGTTTGAAGGAGGAAAAGCGTATGTCTTTCATTTGATACTTTCACTTGATCCTATCGATTTCAAAGTAACGCCTACTGTCTATGAATGGGGACCGGGTGACGATAAAACAATGCCTTTATAAGGATAATCTGGAATATGAAGCGGAATATTTATAGTTATAGTAAGTTATGGATGATTTTCTTTGTCTTGATGGGTGCAGCCTGTACCAATCAAGTGGAGGATGCTATTCCAGTATCTGGTCAGCCTATTGAGTTTGCCGTACAATCAGATTGGAAGGAAATTCCCAATACTCGCTTGAATGCTGGTAGAACGGAATTTGAGGAAGGTAACGAGATTCAGATTTTCGGCTTCCATAAGTCTCTTTCAGGAGACGAGGTGAAGTTTATGTATCGTGTAGGTGGAAGTGAAAGTAATCAGCGGGCTAGAGGTCAGATAGTAAAATTGGAGGATGGAAACTGGAATTATTCTCCCAAGCGTTTCTGGCCAAAAGAGGGAACGCTAGATTTTTATGCCGGCTATCCAGAGTACTCTGTTCTCAATGACGAAGAAAATCCTAATAAGATGAAGTATAAGCAGGAGGATGCCAACCCTTTGCAACTTGATCTGTTGTGGGGCGTATCTACCGGTCATAATTGTACAACAACAGATCGTAGCACCAAAGTAAAAATCACGATGAAGCATGCCTTGGCTAAGGTGATTATCCGTTTTGACGATTCTCTGGGTAAAATCACGCAAGCTGAAGTTTCGGCTTATAATGCTGGTTATTTTGATAAAACCGATACTACAGATGAAATCCCCAATTGGAAAGTTGAAGACACGTCTGATATCGTGACAGCTACCTTGTCTCCTTATGAAGACCAGACGACAATTGGTGATGCTACCGTATTTATCTTGCCAGATAAGATTACGAAACTCATACTGACTAAGCTTGATGGGACAGAGATTGATGTTTCTGATAAAATCCAGAAATATACGTTTGAAGCAGGAAAGTTATATAATCTCAAGATATCAAAAGGAGTACAGAATAATACAAATACCCGTTCTATAGCGATGTCTGTCCGTTGTGTTTCGGAATAGCGAAAAAATATCCTAAAGATGCTTGGCTAGAACATGATATGATTCAATACGAAAAACAGGGGACTGTCGCTTGTTAAGTGTGCAAACGATTACTCTTCTTTATATCATTTCTTCTATATTTCTTATTCGGTATTCCAAAAATAATCCTTATCTTTGCCAGCGAAAGTAAGTAAATAAGTAAAAAAGATAAAAGATGATGAAAAACAGAAAGCGTGGTTATGTCTAAGGTATAACCGCGCTTCATTTTTTTATTGTAACCTATATAATAAGGTACTCAAGTTTCGCAAGTTTTGCTCCACACGCCCTGAAAGGGCAGAAGCTCCTAGCCCAGGGCAACGCCCTGGGTAATTACGGACGCAAACCTGTCGCCCTGTAAGGGCAAAAGCTTTCAAATATCAGGCAATTAACAAAGCTTTTGCCCTTACAGGGCGCCTTGCTAACTGCTATTATACCCAGGGCGTTGCCCTGGGCTAGGAGCTTCTGCCCTTTCAGGGCGTGCTGCTTCTGGAGCTTTTGGGTCTTCTGCCCTTTCAGGGCGTGCTGCTTCTGGAACTTTTGGGTCTTCAGCCCGTACTTAAACCACATGCGAAAGTTCAGTAAGGTGTAGTCAGAACGAATGTCTCTTTCAGATGCTGGCTCCATCCAAAAGTTCCCGGTATTTAGCTACAGCATCCGAAATCTCGCTTATTTTGATGAATTCATCGGCAGAATGAGAACGGGAGGATTCGCCCGGACCTAACTTGAAGGATGGGAAGTGCATCAGAGCCTGGTCGCTGAGGGTAGGACTGCCGAATGGCTTCATGCCCATGGCTACACATTTCTTAATAAGAGGATGCGCCGGGTCGATGCGGGATGACTTCAGACGGAAACTGTGAGCCTTGACCTCACTCTTCAGATGTTGGCGGATAAACTCGAAGACTTCCTCGTTGTCGTAGAACTCGTTGGTGCGGATATCCACCAGCATCGTACACTTATCCGGAATCACATTATGCTGGATGCTTCCTGATTCTCTTCCATTAGGAGGGTTTTTCAAGAGCAGAATCCCTCCGATTTTATTTAACAAGTTAGGGCGTATCCTATCCGGATGCGCCCTTTTTCTTTGCATTCTCTAACTTTTTCAGAAACTTTTCCTAGAAAACTCTTGCAGATATGAAAATAAAACCGTAACTTTGCGCTATAGAATTTTAAAACAGATGGTTATGAAGTACTTAGATCCTAAGGCAGACCTTACGTTCAAGAAGATATTCGGCAATCATCCTAAAAGACTGATCAGTCTTCTGAACGCCCTCCTGCCACTCAGCGAAGAAGAGCAGATACACGAGATAAAGTATCTGCCTACAGAACTTGTGCCTCAGCTCGAAGGGGGCAAGAACACCATAGTGGATGTACTCTGCACAGATGTCAGAGGCAGGAAGTTCTGCGTGGAAATGCAGATGGAATGGTCTGACGCATTCCAGCAGCGAGTACTGTTCAATGCATCCAAGCTCTATGTGAGTCAGGCAAAAAAGGGAGGAAAATACAGCGAACTCCAACCAGTATATTCCCTGAATCTTGTGAATGATATCTTTGCGCATGATACTCCAGATTTCATCCACAACTACCGCATCGTGCACGATAAGGACAGCAATAAGGTCATCGAAGGCTTGCATTTCACCTTCATAGAACTCCCTAAGTTCACTCCACATTCCATCGCCGACAAGCGCATGATGGTCTTGTGGCTCCGTTTCCTCACAGAAATAAATTCCAATACGAAGGATATTCCTTCCGACCTGCTTAATGATCCGGAGATTGGAAAAGCAGTAGAAGATCTTGAAGTTTCCGGCTTTACTGATGCTGAACTCAGAGCCTATGACAAGTTTTGGGATTCCGTAAGTGTTGAAAGAACCCTTCTGGATGACAGATATCAGAAAGGAATGGAAGAAGGTATGGAAAAAGGTATGGAAAAAGGCAGAGCTGAAGGCATAGAAGAAGGCATGTCCCAGCGAAGCCTTGAAATTGCCAGGAAGATGCTGGCAAAGGGTATGGATGAAGCGTCTATCATGGATATGACGGGGCTGACCGCAGAGGAGATAAAGCTGCTGAAAGCGGAGATGTAGATTACGAATATCTCCATATAATCAAGGGTCTATACGCCACCTGTTCATCGTGGCATATAGACCCTTGTCGTTTCACCGTGAGGTGCAATGTGTACCAAACCTGTTAATTATAAGTAATTCAAGTTTATATAATAATAAGGTGTAGTCAGAACGAATGTCTCTTTCAGATGCTGGCTCCATCCAAGAGTTCCCGGTATTTAGCTATAGCATCCGAAATCTCGCTTATTTTGATAAACTCATCGGCAGAGTGGGAACGGGAGGATTCGCCAGGACCCAGTTTGAAGGATGGGAAATGCATCAATGCCTGGTCGCTGAGGGTAGGACTGCCGAATGGCTTCATGCCCATGGCTACACATTTCTTAATAAGAGGATGAGCCGGGTCGATGCGGGATGACTTCAGACGGAAACTGTGTGCCTTGACCTCGCTCTTCAGGTGCTGGCGGATAAACTCGAAGACTTCCTCGTTGTCGTAAAACTCGTTGGTGCGGATATCCACCAGCATCGTGCATTTATCCGGAATCACATTGTGCTGGGTTCCGGCATTCACCACGGTGAGCGTCATCTTGGTAGGTCCCAGGAACTCGCTCACTTTTTCGAACTTATAGTCACGAATCCAGCGCATATCATCCAGCGCCTCATAGATGGCGTTCACTCCCTCGTTTCTTGCCGCATGGCCACTCTTGCCATGAGCTATCACATCCAGCACCATCAAGCCTTTTTCAGCTACGGCCGGGTTCATGCCGGTAGGTTCGCCCACGATGGCAAGGTCGATATGCGGGAGTAAAGGCAGGGCACGGGTGATGCCATCCTTTCCCGATACCTCTTCTTCGGCAGATGCTAAATAAATAAGGTTATAGCGCTGAGGCTTCTCTGTCAGCATTCGGAAAATCTGGAGGAGCGAACAGAGACCGCCACCGCAATCGTTGCTGCCCAATCCGTAAAGTACGCCATCTTCAACATCCGGTGAAAACGGGTCGCGGGTCCACGAAGCCACCGGCTTCACGGTATCTATGTGAGCATTGAGCAGCAGGGTTGGTCGGCTCTCATCATAGTGAGGGTCGATGATCCATACGTTGTTACCCTCACGATGAGGCTCAAAGCCATAACTGCGGATGGTCTGCTCCATGATGTCGGCAGCCTCCTTCTCGTTTCTACTTACAGATGGGGTGGAGATGAGCTTTTTCAGCAAATCCACGGCATCGCTTACATATTCTTCTTGTGTCATCATAATCTCCCTTTTTATTGTTTTTCTGCAAAGATACGAAAAAAAGAGCAGATAAAGTGGAAAAAATATCTTTTTATTTTGTGTTCTTAACAAATTCTATTATCTTTGCATCAGAATATAAATATAAGCTTATGCAAATTAATAGTCATCTTTCGGTACTGATTCACGACCTAGCTAAGAAATGGGGAGATAAGCCTGCGCTTACCTTCAGAAAGTTTGGTAGTGACCAGTGGCAAACGGTTTCATTTAATCTCTTCTCGCTAAGAGTGAAACAAGTGAGCAACGCCCTCCTGAATCTCGGGGCTAAACCATTAGACAAAATTGCTGTCTTCTCGCAGAACTGTGTGCATTATCTGTACACCGACTTCGGTGCATACGGCATCAGAGTTACCTCTGTGCCTTTCTATGCCAACAGCAGCGAGCAGCAGATTCAATATATGATCAATGATGCGCAGATTCGCTTCCTCTTTGTAGGCGAACAGGAGCAGTATGACAAGGCTCATCGTATCTTTGCCCTCTGTCCATCCCTGGAGCGTATCATCATCTTCGATTCCAGCGTGCGCATCAGTACACATGACCCTGCAGCTCTCTATTTCAAGGACTTCCTGAAGCTGGGAGAGAATCTTCCTCGCCAGACGGAGGTAGAGGAACTTTACAAGCAGGCAAGTATGGATGACTTGGCTAATATCCTCTATACCAGTGGAACAACTGGTGACAGCAAGGGCGTGATGCTGACCTATAGTCAGTATGCAGCCGCATTGAAGGCAAACAATGAGTGCGTGCCTGTTACCGACAAGGACCGTGTCATCGATTTCCTTCCATTCACTCATATCTTTGAGCGAGGATGGGCATATCTCTGCCTGAGCGAAGGTGCCCAGCTCATCATCAATACTTATCCTCATGAAATTCAGGAGAGTATGCGTGAAATGCATCCTACCTGTATGTGTAGTGTGCCACGTTTCTGGGAGAAGGTTTATATCGCCGTGAAGGCTAAGATGGACGATGCTGGTCCTCTCCAGAAGAAACTCTTCTATCATGCCTTGGCTGTGGGAAAGAAGCGTAATATGGAATATCTTGCCAACTGCAAGCGTCCTCCACTGGCTTTGGAGTTGGAATATAAGATTATCAACAAGACCATTCTGAGCATGGTTCGCAAGCAGTTGGGTTTGGATAACCCTAACATCTTCCCTACGGCAGGTGCTTATGTAAGTCCTGAGGTTGAGGAGTTTGTACACTCCGTGGGTATCAATATGGTGGTGGGTTATGGTTTGACCGAGAGTCTCGCCACCGTATCTTGCGATCATCCCGACAAGAAGCGCAGTCTGGGTTCAGTGGGTCGTCCTATCTCCTGCATTCAGATTAAGATAGGTGAGGATAATGAGGTACTCCTCAAGGGTCCTACCATCACACCGGGATATTATCATCGTGATACCACCAATGCGAAGGCATTCGATAAGGATGGATTCTTCCATACGGGAGATGCCGGCTACATGAAGGATGGCGAGCTTTATCTGACAGAGCGTATCAAGGACCTGTTCAAAACATCCAACGGAAAGTATATCGCTCCGCAGCAGGTAGAGTCGTTGCTCCTGGTAGATAAGTTCATCGACCAGGTTGCCGTCATCGCCGACCAGCGCAAGTTTGT
>CAKPWR010000043.1 GCA_934196725.1 uncultured Prevotella sp. | reverse complement strand
TCAAGAACTTCAAGAAGTATGAGACAAACGAGGCTGGTAAGGCTCTCGTTGCTGCTGGTCCACAGCTCTAATTCGACTCTTCGAATTCATACTCAATATGGAATCCCGTTTTCTCGCAAGAGAAGCGGGATTTCTTTGTTTTTATACCTTGAAATCACTAAAAAACTTAAAAAATGCGCCTAAAATGAATAATTTGCATAATAATAAGGAGAAAAGGGCGAGTTTTTGAAGAATTCTCTGTAAATTTGCAGCTAAAAAGAAAAATTGGATAGAATGAAAAGGAAGTTTTTAGCTTTCGTAGTGCTGCTGGCAGCTACTTTATCGCTCTCTTCATGTTTGAGCAGCGACGATGATACAAATGTAGAATATACACATGATACTGCCATTACGGCGTTTTCTCTGGGAACACTCGACCAGTGGGGTAAGACCAAGGATGGTACCAAGGATTCCTTGTATAAAGCTGTTGTGGCAGGCGCTAATTATAAATTTTATATTGATCAGGCTACACGCCAGATCTATAATGTCGATTCCTTACCATGCGGTGTGAGGGATTCGGCTATGTTGGCTACTATTACAAGCAAGAATAGTAGCCTTGTCGTGTTGCAGGATATGGATAAGCCAGATTCGCTCATCTCTTATTCCAGCACCGACTCTATCAATTTCTCCAAGCCACGACTCATCCGTGTTTACAACAACGACTTCACTGCCTATGCTACATATACCGTGAAGGTAAACATCCATCAGGAAAAGGGTGATGTGTTCAACTGGCAGGAGAAGGCTCAGCAGAATTCTGCGCTCTCTCAGCTCAGCCGTCTGAAGATGGTTTCGCTGGGCAGCAATATCTATGTATTCGGAAAGAACGCTGAGGGATTGAAGATTTACAAGACTGCCAATACCGATGGTATGGGATGGCAGGAGATTACCGCCAATATCGCTTTCGGTGCGGATGACTGCCAGAATGTGGTGGCTATGGGTAATAACCTCTATATCTTGTCAGACGGAAAGGTATATGCTTCTGCAGATGGCAGCAACTGGCAGGAGAAGGGAAGCGATGCTTCTCTCAAACTGATGGTAGGCGCCAGCAGCAAGAACCTTTATGCCTATACTGCTGCCGGTATCTCTGTTTCAAAGGATCAGGGTGCCAGCTGGACAGCTTTGGCTTTGGATAAGAGCGTTGATTATCTGCCAACAAATAATCTCTCTATGTGCTCTACCAGCATTCGCTCTACCAAGAACGTAGAGTATCTCATGCTGATGGGTACTCGCGACAAGAGTTATGGCGATTCTATCGCTACTATCTGGAACCACGTAGTAGACAATGATGCTGATGCTGCTGACAATGAGTGGAATTACTTCGAACTCGACAGTCATCAGCCATATAAGATGCCGATGATGGATCAGGTATTGACCTGTGCAGCAGATACAGGCTTTGTTGCTGTGGGCAGCAATGGCAAATGGTATAAGAGCAAGGGTAACGGTGTTAGCTGGAAGGTTGATTCTCTGGTTACTCTGCCTGCAGCCTTTACCGATGGCGGCAGCATCGGTTTCTGTCGTGATGCCAACAATTACTATTGGCTGATTCGTGGTGGTAATGTCTGGAAAGGCCGCTTCAATCGTGATGGCTGGCGCAAGGACCAGACTATTTTTGAATAACTGAAATGTAGTCATGATTCGTAACTTATGCAGCCTGTTGCTTCTCATAGGCTTGCTCTTCGCACAGAAAGCGCAAGCGCAAGATGACCCGCAATATCGATTGGAGATAGGTGCGGGCGTTGGTACTATGGCGTATGAGGGCGACTTTAATGGCAGCATTTTCAAGAATATGCAGCCGATGGCTGCTGTTGTGGGACGATATAATATCGACCCATACAAAGACCTGCGACTGAATATTGGCTTCGGCAAGATAAAAGGTGCTTCGGGCAATGTGGATTCTTATTTTCCTAATTATGCCGAGCGGCCTTACTCGTTCAACAATACGCTGGTAGATGCCAGTTTCGTATTCGAGTATAACTTCTGGCCATACGGTACGGGGCGGGATTATCGGGGAGCCAAACCCCTGGTTCCGTTCATCTTTGGTGGTCTGGGAGCTACCTATGCAACGGGAAGTGCAAAGAATGTGTTTACTGCCAATATCCCCCTGGGTATAGGCGCAAAATATAAAGTAAGTGAACGACTGAACATAGGATTGGATTGGACCATCCATTTCTCGCTGAGCGATGAGCTGGATGGAGTGAAAGACCCTTACAGGGTAAGCAGTAGCGGAGCTTTCAAGAATACTGACTGCTACTCGACGCTGCAGGTGTCGCTGACCTATAGTTTCAGTGCAAAATGTAGAACTTGTAATAAAGAAGATTAATATGGACAACTTGGATATGAACAGAATACCTGAGCACATCGCCATCATCATGGACGGCAATGGACGCTGGGCAACAGAAAGAGGCAAAGACCGCAGTTATGGTCATCAGGCAGGAGTGGACGCAGTGCGTTGCATCACCTCAGAATGTACTCGCTTGGGTGTGAAATTCCTTACCCTCTACACCTTCTCTACCGAAAACTGGAACCGTCCTGCCGACGAGATTTCAGCCTTGATGGGACTGGTATTGTCTTCACTGGAAGATGAAATATTCATGAAGAACAATGTACGTTTCCAGGTGATAGGCGATATGAAGCGATTGCCACAGGCGGTGCAGGATAAGTTGCAGGAAACAATGGATCATACTGCCAAGAATGATGCCATGACCATGGTGGTAGCCCTGAGCTACTCTTCACGATGGGAAATCATGAAGGCGATGAAGGAAACCGTGAAGGAAGCCATGGAGAAGGGCACTAGCTATGAGGAAGTGGAGAAGATGCTGACCGAGGAGAACTTCGAGAAGCATCTGGAGACCAACTTCATGCCAGACCCGGACCTCCTGATCCGTACGGGTGGCGAGTTGCGTATCAGCAATTATCTGTTGTGGCAGATTGCATATTCAGAGTTGTATTTCTGCGATACTTACTGGCCAGACTTCAACGAGGAGTGCCTGCACAAGGCTATTGCGAGCTACCAGGCTCGCCAGCGTCGCTTTGGCAAGACAGAGGCTCAGGTAGAGGCAGAGGAAGAAAAGTAAAAAAACAACCCCCCAATACAAGAAACGAAATACATTATATATAATAAGGTATAAATGAACAAGCTAAGAAAGATTTTCATCCTGCTGCTAGGCGTTATGGCAAGTATGCAGATTCAGGCACAAGATAAGATCGTTAATCCCGACATCTCTTATGCTGGTACACCCCGTACGCTGAAACTGGGTGGCATCAATGTATCAGGTGTGGAAGGATACGAAGACTATGTGCTGACTGGTATCTCCGGACTTACAGTAGGAGATGAGATTACTGTACCTGGAGACGACATCACTACTGCTGTAAAGCGTTACTGGAAGCATGGACTCTTCTCGAAGGTTGCTATTGCTGCCGACTCTATCGTGGGTGAGAAACTCTATCTCCACATCTATCTGGCTGTTCGCCCTCGTATCTCAAACATCAATTACATCGGTTTGAAGAAGAGCGAACGTGAAGACATGGAGCAGAAACTCGGTATGGTGAAGGGTACGCAGGTTACTCCTAACATGCTGGACCGTGCCAAGATTCTTGCCAAGAAATACTTCGACGACAAGGGATTCAAGAATGCCGATATCCAGATTAACCAGCGTGATGACGTGGCTAACAAGGGACAGGTAATCCTTGATGTGTTAGTAGACAAGAAGGAAAAAATCAAGGTACACGAGATTACCATTGACGGTAACGAGCAGCTGAGCGACAGGAAGATCAAGGGTGGACTCTTCTCCAAGGGTGCCTTTGCCAAGACGCATGAGGCTGGTAAGTTTGCCACTTTCTTCAAGTCTAAGAAGTTTACACCTGAGCGTTGGAAGGAAGATAAGGAGAAACTTATCGAGAAATACTACGAATATGGTTATCGCGATGCGCAGATTCTGGAAGACAGCGTGAGCAACTTCGATGACAAGCATGTAAATGTATATGTCAAGGTGGATGAAGGCAAGAGATATTATCTGAGAAATATCACATGGTCGGGTAATACCGTATACAACACCTACGACCTGGATCGCATTCTGGGTATGAAGAAGGGCGATGTATACAACCAGAAGTTACTGAAAAAGCGACTCAATGAGGACGATGATGCGGTTTCCAACCTCTATTATAACAATGGTTACGTGTTCTCCAACATCAATCCTGCCGAAATCAACATCGACGGCGATTCCATCGACCTGGAGATGCGCGTGACAGAGGGACCTCAGGCTTATCTGAGCCATGTACGTATCAACGGAAATACCCGTCTCTATGAGAACGTAGTACGCCGTGAGCTCCGTACCAAGCCAGGTGACCTCTTCTCTAAGGATGCCCTGCTGCGTTCGGCACGTGAGTTGGCTTCTATGGGACACTTTGATCCTGAGAAGGTTAACCCGGATGTAAGGCCTAATCCTGAGGATGGTACGGTGGATGTAAACTGGGACCTGGAGCAGAAGAGTAACGACCAGATTGAGTTCTCGCTCGGTTGGGGTCAGACAGGTGTCATCGGACGTGTGGGCTTGAAGCTCAACAACTTCTCCATGGCAAACCTCTTCAATAAGAACAAGGAGCATCGTGGTATCATGCCTATCGGTGACGGTGAGGTGCTGAGTATCGGTGCACAGACCAACGGTACCTACTATCAGAGCTACAACGTAAGCTACTCTACCAACTGGTTTGGCGGCAAGCGCCCTATCCAGTTCAGCGTAGGTGCATACTACAGTAAGAGTACCGACGTGTCAAGCAACTATTACAATAGTGCAGCCATGTACAACTATCAGAGTTACTTATATGGCTATGGTTCCAGTTACTATAATAACTACGAGAATTATTACGATCCAGACAAGTACATCCAGATGGTGGGTGTGAGCCTCGGTTGGGGTAAGCGCCTCCGTTGGCCGGATGATTACTTCACCTTGTCTGTACAGTTGGCTTACCAGCGCTACATGATGAAGAACTGGAGCTATATGTTGATGACCAACGGTAATGCGAACAACTTGAACTTGACTATTGCATTGAACCGTACATCAACCGACAACCAGCTCTTCCCACGTACAGGTTCTGAGTTCGAGGCAAGCGTCAACCTTACTCCACCATGGAGTGCGTTCGACAACAAGGACTACAAGAATCTGGCAAACAACTCTCAGTCTGCCACCTATTCAATGGAGCAGCAGGAGAAGTATCGCTGGATTGAGTATCACAAGTGGAAGTTCAAGTCTAAGACTTATACAGCACTCACAGAGGGGCAGAAGTGCTTCGTATTGATGACCCGTGTAGAACTCGGTTTGCTCGGTGCTTACAACAAGTACAAGAAGAGTCCATTCGAGACCTATTATGTGGGTGGTGACGGTATGAGCGGTTATTCATCATATTATGGTGAGGAAACTATCGGTCTCCGTGGTTATGAGAACGGTTCTGTATCATACGGCCGCAGCACAGGTTACTATGCTTATGCCTACGACCGCTTCTCACTGGAGCTCCGTTATCCATTCCTCTTGGGTAATACCACTATTTATGGTTTGACCTTTGTTGAGGCAGGTAACGCCTGGTATAATACCAAGGACTTCAACCCATTCAGCATGAAGCGTAGTGCCGGTGTGGGTGTTCGTATCTTCCTGCCAATGGTAGGTTTGATGGGTATCGACTGGGCATACGGTTTCGACAAGGTTTGGAACGGAAGCAGTTACAAGAAGGGTGGAAGCCAGTTCCACTTCATCTTGGGTCAGGAATTCTAAAACTTTGAACATTGAACTTTGAGATTTGAACATTATGATTACTCGTTTTTGAACGTTTTTCATAAGATTAAAACATCAAAGTTCAATGTGATACAACTCATAAAGTTCAAAGTTCAAATTTCAAAGTTCAAAGGAAATGAAGAAAATAGTATTGATGCTGATGATGGCTGTAGCAGCCATCTCAGCACATGCACAGAAATATGCATTGGTAGATATGGAATATATCCTGAAGAATATTCCAGCTTATGAGCGTGCCAACGAGCAGTTGAACCAGGCTAGCCGTCTATGGCAGGCTGAGGTAGAAGCTCTGAATACGGAGGCTAGCACTCTGTATAAGAACTACCAGAACGAGGTGGTGTTCCTCTCACAGGAACAGAAGAAGGCTAAGCAGGATGCCATCATGCAGAAAGAGAAAGAGGCAAGCGACCTGAAAAAGAAATATTTCGGGGCTGAAGGCGAACTTTATAAAAAGCGTGAGGCACTGATGGGACCTATTCAGGAAGAGATTTATAATGCCGTCAAGGAAATCTCAGACCTGCGAGGTTATTCACTGGTAATAGACCGTGCCAGCAACAATGGTATCATTTTTGCTTCGCCAAAGGTAGATATTAGCAATGAAGTGCTCCAAAAATTAGGTTATTCCAAATAATAATTGTAAATTTGCAGCCGATAGTGAACGTATGGCGCTGGCTGGCGGCATGGGAACATAAATTAGAATTAATAATCAAAAAGAAATAAAACAATGAAAAAGCTTATTTTAATGTTGATGCTTTGTGCACCAATGACAATGATGGCACAGAAGTTTGGCAAGGTAAATACACAGCAGATCATGCAGTCTCTGCCAGATGTTGCTAAGGCTAACGGCGAGATGGAAGCTCTCCAGAAGCAGAAGGAGAACGACCTCAAGGCTATGCAGGACGAGTTCCAGCGCAAGGCTGACGAGTACCAGAAGGGCCAGAGCACAATGAACGCTACTGCTAAGCAGCAGAAGGAGACTGAATTGCAGGGCCTTCAGCAGAAGATTCAGCAGGCTTACCAGGACGGTCAGCAGGAGTTGCAGAAGAAAAGCAGCGAGCTCATGCAGCCTATCGTAGCTAAGGTTCGTACTGCTATCGAGGCTGTAGGTAAGGCAGGTAACTATACTTACATCTTCGAGGAAGGTGCTGCTGTTTATACAGGTACCAACGTGGTTGATGTAACCAAGGAGGTTCAGGCTAAAATTAAGTAATCAATCGGTTCATTCGATAGTAAGCTGAGGGCAGGCACAAGTGCCTGCCCTTATTTATCATCCAGTATATTCATAGTATATAATATAATAAGGTATCACGCATCATGAAAAAGAATCTCTTATTTTTGGCTTTCGCTCTCGTTGCACTCTCGGCTTCTGCCCAGCAGAATCCAACAGTAGAGACGCAACCGGCGACTACTGCTGCCCAGCCAGCATTGCGATTTGGTTACTTCAGTTTTGAGCAGGTTTTTCATACCATGCCTGGCTATGCCATAGCTAAGCATAATATGGACGAACTCCGTGGCAAATTCGATGAAGAAACCAAGCGTGTTGAGACCGAGTTTAACAGCAAGTATGAGGAATTTCTTGATGGCCAGCGCTCTTATGCCAAGTCTATCTTAGAGAAAAGACAGGCTGAGCTGCGTGAGTTGATGGAGAAGAATATTGCCTTCAAGGCTGAGGCTGCCCGTCTTCTGAAAAAGGCTGAGGAGGAGGCTTATGCTCCATTAAAGGCAAAGATGAATGAGGCCTTACAGCAGATAGGTAAGGAGAATGGATTTGCTTTCATTCTCAATACCGATAACAATGCCACTCCTTATCTGAGTGCTGTGATGGGTGTGGATATTACAGAAGCACTAAAGGAGAAAATTAAATGATGTTGCCATCTAATCCGGGACCTATCGGTATCTTCGATTCGGGCTATGGCGGTCTTACCATCCTGCATGGATTGCGCCAGCTCTTGCCCCAGTACGACTATATGTACTTGGGCGACAATGCGCGTGCCCCTTACGGTTCCCGTTCCTTCGAGGTTGTATACAAGTTTACCCGCCAGGCGGTTATCAAGCTGTTCTCCATGGGTTGTCATCTGGTTATCCTGGGTTGCAATACGGCATCGGCTAAAGCCCTGCGTTCCATCCAGCAGAGGGATATTCCGGAATTGGATCCGGATCGCCGCGTGCTGGGTATCATCCGACCTACTGCTGAGGTGATAGGCGAACTCACCAAGAGCCGGCATGTGGGTATTCTAGCCACGGAAGGTACCATCAAGAGTGAGAGCTACAAGATGGAAATTGGTAAGTTGTGGCCAGACATTGAGGTAAGTGGTGTGGCTTGTCCTCTGTGGGCAGCCATCGTAGAAGCTAATGAAGCGGATAGCCCTGGTGCTGATTACTTCGTCAAGAAACGCATCGATCAGTTGATGCGCAAGGATGCTGATATTGATACCATCATCTTGGGTTGTACCCATTATCCGCTGCTCATGAGCAGCATCGTGAAGAATATTCCTGACGGGGTGAGGGTTGTGCCGCAGGGACAGTATGTGGCTAATAGCCTGAAGGATTATCTGAAGCGCCATCCTAACATGGAACAGATGGTTACGAAGGGTGGAACCTGCCAGTATCTGACTACAGAAAGTGAGGAAAAATTTAAAGAGTCTGCATTGATCTTCCTGCATGAGCAGGTAAGTGTTACCCACGTAGACCTGGAATAATTTATAATTGATAATTTATAATTAATAGTTAAGAATTATGCAAGAAACAAGACAAAACCGTATATCAAGACTTCTCCAGAAGGAGTTGAGTCTTATCTTCCAGTCACAGACCCGCATGATGCATGGTGTGATGGTAAGTGTAACAAAGGTAAGAGTAAGTCCGGATCTCAGCATCTGTACTGCATACCTCAGTGTGTTCCCATCAGAGAAGGGTGAGGAGATATTGAAGAATATCAATGCCAACGAGAAGACTATCCGTTTCGACCTGGGTAGAAAGGTGAGAAACCAGTTGCGTATCATTCCTGAGCTCCGCTTCTTCCTGGATGATAGTCTGGACTATCTGGAGCATATCGACGAACTCTTGAAAAAGTAAAAGAGTAAAGAAGTAAAAAGGTAAAAAGACAAATGAATTTTCCATTCTTTATAGCTCGTAGGTATCTTTTCTCAAAGAAGAGCACGCACGTTATCAACGTGATCAGTTCTATCTCTGTGATTGGTGTGGCTGTGGCTACGATGGCTTTGGTTATCGTATTGAGCGTGTTTAACGGTTTTCATGACTTGGTGGCATCGCTCTTTACGAGTTTTGATCCACAGCTCAAGGTTGTGCCTGTTGAGGGAAAGACAGCCCCTTCTGATGATCCTATTCTAACCCAGATACGCTTGTTGCCTGAAGTGGATGTGGCTACAGAAACCGTAGAGGATCAGGCGCTTGCTATCTATGACGGCAAGCAGGCTATGGTAAGGATTAAGGGTGTGGATGATAACTTTGCTGAATTGTCGCACATTACTGATATCCTGTATGGTGACGGTACATTCTCTCTTCATGCAGCAAACCTGGAGTATGGTACCTTGGGTATCAGACTGGCGCAGACCTTGGGTATTGGAGCTCAATGGGATGGTTATCTCAAAATTTATGCTCCACAGAAAGAAGGACAGTTGGATTTGTCTAACCCTGGAGAGGGCTTTGTTACTGACTCGCTCAATTCGCCTGGCGTGCTTTTCTCGGTAAGACAGTCGAAATATGACAAGAATTACATCGTTACCTCCATCGCTTTCGCACGCAATCTCTTCGGACAGCAAGGAATGCTCTCTGATTTGGAAATACGTTTGAAGGAAGGAAGTGATTTGAATGCCGTGAAGGCAGAGATGCAGAAAATAGCCGGTTCCAAGTATAAGGTACTCGACCGCTTTGAGCAGCAGGAAGATACTTTTAAGATTATGTCGATAGAAAAGTTGATGGCATATATCTTCCTGACCTTTATCCTGATAGTGGCTTGCTTCAACATCATCGGTTCGTTGTCTATGCTTATCATTGACAAGAAGAATGATGTGGTGACGCTTCGAAACCTGGGTGCCAATGATAAGCAGATAACGCGAGTCTTCCTTTTTGAAGGACGTATGATTGCCGTGATTGGTGCCGTGATAGGTATCGGATTGGGATTGTTGCTTTGTCTCTTACAGCAGCAGTATGGTTTCGTTCGTCTAGGCGAATCAGAAGGTTCGTTTATCGTGGATGCTTATCCGGTCAGCGTACATTATACAGATGTGGCTATCATCTTTGTTACGGTTATTGCTGTAGGCTGGCTTGCAGTATGGTATCCGGTACGGGCATTGAGTAAAAGACTTTTGAGTTAGTTCTGAACTTTCTTTTATCAAGGAGTTAAGGAGTTAAAGGAGTTAAGGAGTTAAGACGTATGTCTTATTGGTTTAAAATATATGCCAAAAGACTATTGTCTTAACTCCTTAACTCCTTTAACTCCTTAACTCCTTGATTTATTTCTTTCTGATGAGGGTCAGTCCGTCGCGCAATGGCAGGATAACCACTTCTACACGAGGGTCGTTGGCAATCAGATCGTTGAAGGCACGAATGCCCTTGGTCTGATGGTCACGGTCGTAGGCTGGGTCAATAACATGCCCATCCCATAATGTGTTATCTGCAAGGATATATCCACCAGGGTTCAGAATCTTCATCACCATTTCGTATGTCTCGATATAGGTGCGCTTGTCGCCATCCACAAAAGCCATGTCGAACATCACCCCCAGCTTGGGTGCTTCTACATTGGCATCTCCGATGCGGAAGTCTATCTTGTCGGCAACATCCGATCCTTCTATCCAGGGACGGGTGAAATCTTCCATCTCGTCGTTGATTTCGAAAGTGTATAACTTGCCGCCTTCCTGCAGTCCCTGTGCCAGGCAGATGGCACTATAGCCACTGAAAGTGCCTACTTCCAGAATATTTTCAGGACGTATCATCTGTACAAGCATCTTGAGCAAGCGACCCTGAATATGACCACTTGCCATACGGCCGTGGATGGTGTGGATATTCGTGGCCCTGTAAAGACGGTATAGATAATCGCCTTCGGGCTCAATATGCTGGCAGATGTATTTGTCGATAAGTTCTGTCTCTGTCATATTATTGATTGGCTATGATTCCTGCAATGGCAAGGTCGTAAGAGGCCAGACCGAAACCGCAGATGACTCCGAGGCAAGCGCAGGAAATATAAGAATGATGGCGGAACTCTTCACGTTTATGCACATTGGAGATGTGAACCTCGACGCAAGGACATTTCAAACTCCTGATACAGTCTTGAAGGGCTATACTTGTATGGGTATAGGCACCTGCATTGAGAACTACTCCATCGTAAGAGAATCCCACTTCCTGTAATTTGTTGATAAGCTCACCCTCGATGTTGCTCTGATAGTAATCTATCTCAACATCAGGATATTTAGCCTTTAACTGAGGTAAGTAACTCTCGAAAGAATTGCTGCCATAAATGCCTGGTTCACGAACTCCTAAAAGGTTCAAGTTTGGACCATTGATGATTTGTATTTTCATAAACAATCGTTTTTTATTTTCTAAATCAATATTTTTTTGTATCTTTGCGGCAGAGAGCAGACTCAATGTCTTGAATGAAGAAAAGACAAAGGGCATCAATTCTCTGCTTTCAGATGCAAAGGTAAGAATAAAAATGGAAACAGACAAGAAAATTGGTAATGATTTTATCCGGAATTATATGAGATATCTCAAGTTGGAGCGCAGTTACTCGCTCAATACGCTTGAGGCGTACCGTCATGATCTGCAATTCCTGATAGAATATGGGGAAAAGAATGATAAGTCGCTTCTGGAAATGAAATTGGAAGACCTGGAAACCTTTTCTGCCAGCTTGCATGATAAGAAGATTGTAGCCCGTTCGCAAGCCCGTATTCTGAGCGGTGTGCGTTCATTTTATCGTTTTCTGGTACTCGACGGTTATATAAAAGATGATCCTACGGAACTTTTGCCTTCTCCACAAATAGGACAGCACTTGCCTGAGTATCTTTCTGTGGAAGAAGTGGATGCCCTGGAAGGTGCCATAGACTTATCCAAATGGGAAGGACAGCGTAACAAGGCGATTATAGAAACACTCTTCTCTTGTGGACTTCGGGTTTCTGAGTTGGTTAACCTCAAGAAAAGTGATGTGTTTGAGGAAGAAAAGTTTATCCGTGTTCTTGGAAAAGGAAGCAAGGAACGACTTGTGCCAATCTCTGGTAAAGCCTTGAAAGAAATTAACTTATGGTATATAGACCGGAATCTCATGAAGATAAAACCGGGTGAGGAAGACTATGTGTTCCTGAACCGTAGAGGAGCTCATCTGACGCGCAATATGATACTTATCATGATCAAGCAGACAGCCCAAGATGCAGGTATTAAAAAAACAATCTCTCCCCATACGCTGAGACACAGCTTTGCCACTGCGCTGCTGAAGGGAGGAGCTGATCTTAGAGTAATACAAGACTTGCTTGGACATGAGGATATAGGGACAACAGAAGTCTATACTCATATAGAAACTTCTGACCTTCGCGAAGCTATTTTGAATCATCATCCACGTAATATCAAGAAGTAAATCGGGCATTCTGAGGAAAATGTAGCCACATGGTCCTCAGAATGCTCGTTTTTTCTATAGAAAATAGCAGAATCTGAAAAAAAATGCGTAACTTTGCAGCCGCAAATGAATGAATATCAATAATTAATAGAAAATAAAGGAGAAAATATGGCATATTTGTTTTCATCAGAATCAGTTTCTGAAGGACATCCAGATAAAGTATCTGATCAGATTTCAGACGCATTGCTAGACCAGTTCCTGGCATACGATGACCATTCACACTGTGCAATAGAGACTTTTTGTACTACTGGTCAGGTTGTCATCATGGGCGAGGTGCGTTCTAATGTATACGTAGACTTGCAGACTATAGCACGCAAGACCATCAAGAAGATTGGTTATACCAAGAGCGAGTATCAGTTCGATGGTGATTCTTGCGGTATTCTTACTGCAATTCATGAGCAGAGCGATGACATCAACCGTGGCGTAAGCCGAGAGGAAGATGAGAATCAGGGTGCTGGCGACCAGGGTATGATGTTCGGTTATGCTACTAATGAAACCGAAAACTACATGCCAGTATCACTTGACTTGGCACAGCTCATCATGCGAGTTCTTGCAGATATCCGTAAGGAAGGCAAGGTGATGACTTATCTTCGTCCAGACTCAAAGAGTCAGGTTACTATCGAGTACTCTGATGATAATATTCCACAGCGCATCGATACCATCGTTGTTTCTACCCAGCACGATGATTTCATCAAGAAGGCAAATGGTGAGGACGATGACGAGGCTATGCTGGCTAAGATTCGTGAGGATGTACTCAATATCTTGATTCCACGTGTCAAGACACACTTGAGCGACAAGGTTTTGGCTCTCTTCAACGATGATATCAAATACTTTGTAAACCCAACAGGTAAGTTCGTTATTGGTGGTCCTCATGGAGATACAGGTCTTACAGGTCGTAAGATTATCGTAGATACCTATGGTGGTAAGGGTGCTCATGGTGGTGGTGCCTTCTCTGGTAAGGACTCTAGTAAGGTAGACCGTTCTGCTGCTTATGCTGCTCGTTATATCGCCAAGAACATGGTGGCAGCTGGTGTTGCTGACGAAATGTTGGTACAGGTAAGTTATGCTATCGGCGTAGCTGAACCAGTAAGCATCTATGTGAACACTTATGGCAGAAGTCATGTGAATATGACTGATGGAGAAATTGCAACGAAGATTGCTGAGATGTTCGACCTCCGTCCAAAGGCTATCGAGCGCCAATTGAAATTGCGCCAGCCAATGTTCTTTGAAACTGCAGCTTATGGTCACATGGGACGTAAGAACGAAGTTGTAGAGAAGACCTTCACCAGCCGTTATCATGAGGCAAAGACCATGAAGGTTGAACTCTTCACATGGGAGAAGCTTGACAAGGTAAACGATATAAAGAAAGCATTCGGACTATAAGAAAAGGATAAAATAAAGAATGGTGCAACAAGCAGATTCGATATTGACAGCAGAAACAACACTTGAGGCTGCAGGACAGCAGCAGGTGTTGAAGCAACATGGCAGCCAACTCACGCCCAAACAGGTGCTGAGTTGGCTGCCAAAGAATGCAACCCCTGCTCAGCAAGATTCAATGATACGCGCGCACATTAAACCTAGTGAAATACACTGGAGCGAAATGCCCGACACGTTGCATCTACCAGGACATAAACCAGGAAAGAGCTTTCGAGATGTCAGTTTACCACAGTATTATCGCGAATCATTCTTTTCTAAGGATTCATTGTTTCACCCAGAACTGAAAGGTGGCCGATTAGGTGTTGCGGGAGATCCTGTACCCTATACGGTGGCAGGAGATAATTTCATCACCTCACTCTTGTTGCTCTGTTTTGTAATGGCTTGTATGGCATTCGCTAAAACCAAACAACTCATTCTGCGGCAGGCAAAGACATTCTTCCGTACTCCGTCGTTGGGAACAACAGAGATATCGGAGACAAGTAATGAAATCAGATTCCAGTTCTTCTTCGTATTGCAGACGTGTCTCCTGATAGCTATAGGATATTTCATCTATTCCAAGGCTTCTATCAGCGATACTTTTACCATCGAGCAATATCAGGTAATAAGTATATATGCGGGATGCGTGGGAGGATATTTCCTGATGAAGGCAATCCTCTATAGCATATCGGGTTGGGTGTTCTTTGATAAGAAAAAAAATGTACAATGGCTTAAGGCTTACCTCTTTCTGATATCCTGTGAAGGGGTAGCTTTGTTCCCTATGGTGATGCTTCTGTCGTATTTCGATTTGTCGCTCCAGGTGGCAGTCATTTATACGCTAGTAGTACTAGGAATAGTTAAAATATTATCGTTTTACAAGACATATCTAATCTTTTTTAAAAGAAATGGTGTGTTTTTGCAAATATTTTTGTACTTTTGTGCCCTCGAAGTGGTACCGTTGTTTGCCCTATGGGGTGGACTCGTATTGATAAGTCATTATCTGAAAATAAACTTTTAAGACAAAATGGTAAAGAAGATTTTAGTTTCTCAACCCAAACCAGCAAGTGAGAAGTCTCCTTATTTTGATATTGAAAAAGAATTCGGAGTGGAATGTGTTTTCCGCCCATTCTTTAAGGTTGAGGGACTTACAGCTAAGGAATTCCGTCAGCAGAAGATTAATCTGTTAGACTATACTGCTGTGGTATTTACATCACGCCATGCAGTAGACAACTATTTTAAGTTGGCAAAAGAAATGCGCATTACCATCCCTGAAGACATGAAATACTTTTGTGTCATCGAGACGATTGCGCTCTACATCCAAAAGTACGTGCAGTATCGTAAGCGCAAGGTTTTCTTTGGCGATACAGGTAAGATTGATGGTTTGATGGCACAGATGGCTCGCCATAAGACAGAAAAGTATCTCGTTCCATTGAGCTGCGTTCACAATGATGATATCAAGGACTTGCTTGATGAGAAGAAGTTGAAGCACACAGAGTGTGTGATGTATCGTACTGTAAGTAATGATTTTACTGAAGAGGAGATCAAGAACTTCGACTATGACATGATGGTTTTCTTCAGTCCAACAGGTGTAAAGGCTCTTAAGAAGAATTTCCCTAAGTTTGAACAGGGCAATATTGCCTTGGCTGCTTTTGGACCAGCTACAGCCAAGACTGTGGCAGATGAGAATCTACGCCTTGACTTAGAGGCTCCTACTAAGGAATTCCCTTCTATGACAGGAGCGTTGAAAGATTATCTGAAACGTCATAATAAATAGAATATTAGAGAATTGTAAATATGTCAGATCAAGGAATATACACATTCGGAAAAAACGAGCATCTATGCAAGCATTTGCTGATAGATCAGCTCTTTAAGGGACATGCCAAGGCTATGACGGCATGGCCTATACGAATGGTATATTTACTGGTAGACAAAAATGAAGAGCAGGAGCAGTCGGTGCAGGTGCTGATCAGTGTTTCCAAACGCTTTTTTAAGCGAGCTGTGAAACGTAATAGAGTGAAGCGACAAATAAGGGAAGCTTTTCGCTATAACAAGATAGCTTTGGAATCACAGATGAGGGAACTGCCGGGTAAGCAATTGCTTGTGGCTTTCATTTGGCAAGATAGCAAATTGCATGAATCGGCTGAAATCAATGCCAAAATGCAGCAGCAGATGAAGCGATTGACTGAGAAATTGCAAAATGAAATGGAAGTGACGGAATCATCTTGTGCTGAGCCAAGTTTATGAGAAAGTTATTGCATTCTTTAATGCTTGGAATAAAAAAAGCATTGATGTGGGGATTGTTGCTACCAATCATCTTCTATCAGAAGTGCATAACCCCTTATACGCCACCATCATGCCGCTTTCAGCCCACTTGCTCAGAATATGCGAGACAAGCCATTCTGAAGCATGGTCCTTTCAAAGGACTTGCTTTGGCTATATGGCGTATCTTGAGATGCAACCCGTGGGGTGGTTCGGGCTATGACCCCGTGCCGTAAGTTTCCGACTGTATCGTTGGGCCCCATATACATATTATATAATATATAAAGAAATCACATTCGATGGCAAAAAATTTTGTTGAAGAATTGAAATGGCGTGGTATGCTGGCGCAGATAATGCCAGGTACTGAGGAATATCTCAACACCCACATGGTGTCTGCCTATCTCGGAACCGACCCTACTGCAGACTCTCTGCACATCGGTCACCTTTGTGGTATCATGATGTTGCGCCACTTGCAGCGTTGTGGCCATAAGCCTTATCTCCTCGTGGGAGGTGCTACAGGTATGATTGGCGACCCTTCTGGCAAGAGCCAGGAGCGCAATCTTCTCGATTCAGAGACTCTCTATCATAACCAGGAAGCTATCAAGAAGCAGGTATCTAAGTTCCTCGACTTCGATGGCAATGAGCCTAACAAGGCGGAGTTGGTGAACAACTACGACTGGATGAAGGACTTCACCTTCCTCGATTTCGCTCGTGTGGTTGGTAAGCACATCACTGTAAACTATATGATGGCAAAGGATAGCGTGCAGAAGCGCTTGAATGGTGAGGCTCGTGACGGCTTGTCTTTCACTGAGTTCACCTATCAGTTGCTCCAGGGCTACGACTTCCTCTATCAGTATGAGAAGTATGGCGTGCGCCTCCAGTTGGGTGGTAACGACCAGTGGGGTAACATGACTACCGGTACTGAGTTGATTCACCGTACATTGGGTAACGACGCAGAGTGCTTCTGCCTCACTTGCCCATTGATTACCAAGGCAGACGGCAAGAAGTTCGGTAAGACAGAGAGCGGTAACATCTGGTTGGATCGTAACCGTACTACTCCTTATGCTTTCTACCAGTTCTGGTTGAACGTAAGCGATGATGATGCTGAGAAGTATATCAAGATCTTTACCGACCTCGATAAGGAGACTATCGATGCCCTCGTAGAGGAGCACAAGCAGGATCCAGGTCGCCGTGTACTCCAGAAGCGTCTGGCTGAGGAGGTTACCGTAATGGTTCACTCTCAGGAGGATTTGGATATGGCTATCGCAGCCAGCAACATTCTCTTCGGTAAGGCTACCAAGGAGAACCTGGCACAGCTCGATGAGGCAACATTGAACGATGTTTTCGCTAATGTACCTCACTACGATCTCGACAAGAACTTGCTCGGTGGTACAGCTGTTGACCTCTTCAACCAGGAAGGTATGCAGATCTTCCCAAGTAAGAGCGAGATGCGCAAGCTCGTTAAGGGTGGTGGCGTTTCACTCAACAAGGAGAAGCTCGCTGCTTTCGACCAGGTAATCACTGCTGATGACCTGATTGACGGCAAGTATCTTTTGGTTCAGAAAGGTAAGAAGAACTACTTCTTGATTACCGTTAAGTAATCGTTAAAAGTATTGAAAATATTTGGTAGTGGAGAAAAAATCCACTACCTTTGCATTCGATTTGCTTGTCCTATGGTGTAATGGTAGCACTACAGTTTTTGGTTCTGTCAGTGGTGGTTCGAATCCGCCTGGGACAACAGATTATGAAATAACCCTTCAGGTCTTTGCGGATTTGGAGGGTTATTTTGTTATATAAGAGTTTAGTTTAGGTAGAAAAGGTTTATGCAAGAGATAGACTTGATATTTCAGCAGTATTATCGCCCACTATGTCTTTATGCCACTCATTATCTGCATGATATCGATGAGGCTGAAGATGTAGTGCAGGATTGTTTTGTGAAATTGATAAGCAGGAGCATCATGCCGGCAAACATCAAGGCTTTCTTATACACCTCTGTGCGCAATGCCTGCATCGACCGGTTGCGCCGCCAGTCTCCGATAGATACGGAGATTTCTCCTTCTGACTTGAGCGGCACAATCTCTGATAATCAGGCGCAGGAAAGTTCTTTCCGGGAGGCGGAACTGTGGACGGCTATCGAGCAATTACCCGAGCGATGCAGGGAAATCTTCCTGATGAGCAAGCGTGACGGTATGACTTATCGAGAGATTGCCGAGGAACTGAGCCTGTCGGAAAAGACCGTGGAACATCAGATTTCCAAGGCTTTAAAGACCTTGCGAGGCAAGAAAGAGGATTTTCTTGCAGATTTTTTCTATATTTTACCTTTCATCCATGGGGGGATTCTGTAATTCTTGCGTTATAGCAGTAAAATAATGAATAAAAGTACAGTTATGAAAGGTAAAGAGATTATTTTTGCACTCTCAATTCTAGCCTTGCCAACGCCAATGTTGGCAGGCACGCCGATGATGGCAGGCACGCCGAAGATGATGGTGGAGGCTCAGACTTCTACCACCATCCGTCAGCAGATGGATTGGCTGCATCGCACCAGGAAAATCAACTTCGTCTATGATTCTTCGCTTGATGGGGAATTGAACATCAAGTATCATGGACCCGACATCCAGCATCTTTCGGTGAAGAAGGCACTGAAGGCGCTTTTCGAGAAAACTCATATTCTATATACTATCAATGCGAACTATGTGATATTGAAGCGAAAACCCGTACAACAAATATCAACATCTTACACGAATATCAATCACAAAGTTCAGCAGGTTCAGCGTCGCCACACTCTCAGCGGATACGTCCGTGACGAGAGTGGCGAATCGCTGATCAATGCCACCATCTATGATCTGACGGATGGCATCGGTACAACGACCAATGAGTATGGTTTCTTTTCGCTTACCCTGCCCGAAGGTGAGCATCAGCTTCGCTTTTCGTATGTGGGCTATGCCGACAAGGTGGAAAAATTGAATCTTTCGAAAGATATGCATCATAATATGGCGCTCCGTGTTGATGGTAAACTGCCTGAGGTGGTGGTAGATGGCGACTTGAACTCTCCGCTTCTTACTACGCAAACCGGCAAGCGCTCCTTTTCGAACAAGGATATCAAGACCGAGTTTGCCCTGATGTCTTCGCCTGATGTGGTGAAGACCCTGCAGCGTGTGAGTGGAGTGGCAGAAGGACAGGAGTTGGCAAGCGGACTCTATGTGCATGGCGGCAATGGTGATGAGAACCTTTATCTGATAGATGGTACTCCGCTTTATGATACGAATCATGCGCTGGGGCTTTTCTCCAGTTTCAATGCCGATGTGGTGAAGAATGTGGATTTCTACAAGAGCGGCTTTCCTGCACGATATGGTGGAAGATTGTCGTCGGTGGTGGATGTGCGTACAGCCGATGGAAACATGAATCAGTTTCATGGTGCCTATCGCATTGGACTGCTCGATGCCAGTGTGCAGTTTGAGGGACCTATCCAGAAAGGCAAGACCTCTTATAATATAGGTATGCGCCGTTCCTGGTTGGATTTGCTGTCCCGTCCCTTGACCAAGGCTTTCTCTGAGCCAGACGATAAACTTTCGATAGGCTATTACTTCATGGACCTGAATGCCAAGGTAACCCATCGGTTCAGTGACCGTTCGAAGATAGACTTGAGTCTCTATCACGGAAAAGACAGTTGGGACGTGAAGGATGACCTGGATGATAGCAAGGGGGATTGGTATTATGAAGGTAGTTCATATAATAAGGAATTAACGAAGACGCAGCTCAACTGGGGAAACTTCAATGTGGCTTTGAACTGGAATTATCTGTTCTCGCCCAAGCTCTTTGCTAACTTCACGGCTGTATATTCCCATAACCGTTCCAAGCTTTATTCCCTGGATGATGACAGGGAGATATATCCGAAAACCCAGGAGGAAAGGGTGTGGAGTCATTTGGAGCATGGCTATACTTCTACTATCTATGATGCCGGTTATCGCACGGCTTTCGATTTTCGTCCGAATCCCCGTCATCATATCCGCTTCGGTCACGACTACACGATGCATCTCTTCCGTCCACAGACGGTGATGCAGCTTGACTATGTGGGAGCAGGAAGTGGTGCAGAGATGGATACCATCCGTGTGAATAGTGCCAATAGGCATGTGTCTCATGAATGGTCGGCGTATGCGGAGGATGAAATCTATCTCAATGATAAATGGAGCCTGGATGCTGGTTTCCATCTGGGATTGTTTCATATCAGCGATAAGAACTTCTTCAATATCGATCCTCGCTTCGCCCTGAAATACCAGTGGAGCAATGCCGTATCGCTGAAGGCTTCTTTCACGCAGATGACTCAGTATGTGCATAAGATATCCAACAGTTATCTGGATTTGCCTACTGATTATTGGGTGCCAACCACCAAGGACTTGAAGCCGATGCGTTCTTATCAGATTGCGGCAGGCATCTATGCGCAGCCGAATCGTCACTGGATCTTATCGCTTGAAGGCTATTACAAGCTCTCAAGGCATCTTCTGCAATACAGCAGTTGGCTGGGAATCGAACCTCCGGCAGAGAATTGGGATAGTCAGGTGATGGATGGCAAGGGATTGTTCTATGGTTTGGAGGCAGATGCCACTTACCGTACTAATCATCTTACCTTGAGCGGTTCCTATACGCTTTCCTGGAACAAGCGGAAGTATGATGAGTTCTATCAGGACTGGTATTACGACAAGTATGACAATCGCCATAAGTTGAATCTTTCCTTGAGATATGATTTCAACAGGAAGGTGAGCTGCTATGCGGTGTGGAGTTATCATTCCGGCAATCATGCCACCGTTCCGACTCAGATTGCAGCACTTCCTGATTTGCCAGATGGTGGAAATCAATATCCTGGCGGTTGGTGGAATTCGGCATCTTTTGTCTATGCCATTCCCAACAACCTGACCTTGCCGGCTTATCATCGTCTGGACTTGGGCTTTGATTTCCATCATGTTACCAAGCATGGTCATGAGCGCATCTGGAACTTGAGCATCTATAATGCATATTGTCACCTGAACTCGATGTATGTCAAGGTAGATTACGATGAGAAAACGAAGCAGTTTAGGGCAAAGAACAAGGGATTTGTCCCAATCATTCCTTCGTTCAGCTATACCATCAAGTTCTAATGAATAGCATGGTGAATAGTAGATGTAGAATTTTATGTTAAGATAAAAAGAGATACAAATGAAAACAATGATATATAAGGCATTTAGCCTCATGCTTTTGTTCCTGGCGCTGGTTTCCTGCAAAGATGATTTTGATATTCAAAAACTGCAGGATCATTCCCGACTGGTGGTGTATTGCTTTCCTACCGAAGGTGATACCACGCTCGTCAGTGTGGCAAAGAGTCTGCCGGTGGCATCTGTGAAGGGGAATGTTGACATCTTATCCCGCGAAAAGGTAGATGCACATATTATATATAAGGTAAATGGTGTGGATCAAACGGTGAAACGTATCGCAAACGAGGAAGAGGCTCAACTCTTTACCCGAAGCACGAACCCCTTTGTACTTTCACAATTGGTAGGTCAGTATTATGTGGCAGGCAAGCAGAAAGCTGGAGATCAAATCAGTCTTCAGGTTTCTGCATCGGATTTCTCATCTGTTTCAGCTTCTACTTATATCCCAGAGAAGGTTGGAGTGGAGTTGGGCGATGTTAAACTGGAAATGAAATCATCGGATGGCTATAACTCGATAACCATTGATAGGGTAGAAGCCATTTTCCATGATAATCCTTCTTCGGAAGATTATTATTCGGTGAAGCTCAGACTACAGAATCGAGAAATGAACCGTGATCTGGGGCTGCTGACAGACAATGAACCCTTGTTGAACAAGAAGTCGAAACTGGATGATGATTTCGGTATGGATGATTATGAGTATTTTGGTAATGCCTATATCTTCAATGACCGTACGATAAATGGCAAGACCTATACACTTCATCTGGATACATACTCTTATTCATATCGTCAGTCATATGATAGTTTTTCTTATATAGTGGATTTATATAAGGTAACTCCCGAATATTACCGGTTTCTCAAGAGCATCAATGATGCGCAAAGCAACAGTTGGGCAGATGTGGGCTTGATGCAGGTTGCGCCTACCTATTCTAATGTAAAAGGAGGCTTCGGAGTGGTGGCTGGCTACAATATAAGTTCTGTTTCGAAGTTCTTCAGCTCTTCTAGTGATGAAGAGAATGAGGGAATATATACCAAATAAAAAAGTGAGGAGTATGAAAAGAAGTCTTTTTATCATTTTAGGTGCCTTGTGCTTTGCCATTGCCGGCAAGGCACAAGGTCCTGACGTTTCTGTTCAGAAGAAGAATACGGGTTATAGTATCTTGAATGATACCGTGAAAGCGGTGAAGGATTCTATGACTTTTGAACAGCGTGTGGAGATGATCAATCGCATGAAGCTAAAGCAGGATACCAAACTGCTGCGCTATGTGGCTGGTATTACGGGCGGACTTTGTGATGCCAATGAAGACAGCTACATGGTTGAGTTGACATTTGCCTATTATCCCCTGACCTATGCAGGCGTTTCCTGTGGAATAGAATGGAACGATAACCACGGGGATAGACCCTTGATGGAACGTTATGAAGATGATGAATATGATCCGAAGAGGGTTATTAAAATCAACCTGACGCCAGGCTTGGCTTTTCGTACTCCTACCTTGTGGTTGAGTAGGCGTCGTACTGCGGGCTTGATGCTGCATTGCGAGCCTGGACTCTGCATCACGCCATTTTATAATGATAGGGTATCTTTTACTGAAATCAAGGATGCACAAGGTGTGGGGCATCCTGCATCTTATACAGATGAGCTTTATGGTAATGCAACTACCCGAACCGTGAGGAATCATGGTGGAAAATGGCTGGCTTGGCGCATCAAGTCGGCTTTGACCTTCCGTTCGGGCGATGTATTTCTGTCTTTGGGATGGCT
>CAKPWR010000042.1 GCA_934196725.1 uncultured Prevotella sp. | reverse complement strand
CCTGTGAAGTATGCAGGTCCTAACACCATCATCATGGAAGCAGCCGAGGTTACCGAGAAGGTTCGCAAGCACATTGCTAATGCTTACCGACTGGTATTCCATGGTCAGACATCCCTCTTCGATGCCATCAACCAAATCAAGGATCAGGTGCCTGATGGCCCGGAGATTCAGAACATCATCCAGTTCCTGGAGAGTTCAGAGAAGGGTGTCATCACCAAGATGTAAGATTTGTAAGGGAATTATAGTTCCCTTTGGAGAAAAAATTTTAAGTAAAAGTTCAAGTCATACCTATTTGAATTTTACTCTGTATAGGAAGGGCTGGCCGTGAGGTCGGCCCTTTTTCTCTTCTGTTATTCTTATTTTTCCGAATAAATGTAAATAAATGCAATTTTATTTTGTTATCTCTTCGTTTATATGTACCTTTGCAGACAATTTGGGTAATTACGCCCTTTTCTGTCAGAAATAAATAGAATTGATAATGAGAAAGAAACAATATAAACCTCGCAATCATCGTGGATTGCAGGTTGTTACTTTATGCATCAGCACCGCCATGGTGCTCGTTTTGTTGGGTTTGGTCATCTTCTCTGTCCTCATGGGACGGAACCTCTCATCGTATGTGAAGGAGAACCTGGTAGTGCAGGTGATGCTGGAGCAGGATATGACCAATCCGGAAGGTTTGCAGATGTGCAAACGCTTGAATGCCCGTCCTTACGTAAAGGATTTGACTTATATTACGAAAGAACAGGCGTTGAAGGAGGCTACTAAGGAATTGGGTACCAATCCTAGTGAGTTTGCCGGTGTAAACCCATTCCAACCTTCTATTGAAATTACGACTCAGGCAGATTATGCCAATAATGATTCCCTGACATGGATTGCCAAGGAATTGAAGGCTTATCCGCGCGTAACTGAGGTCAGTTATCAGCATGATTTGATAGAGCAGGTCAACAATACGCTCGCTAAGATTAGTATTGGCCTGTTGATTGTGGCAGTCTTGCTCACTTTCATATCCTTCTCGCTTATCAACAATACGGTACGCCTAGGAATTTATGCCCGCCGATTCTCTATTCATACGATGAAACTGGTCGGCGCTTCATGGGGCTTTATCCGTAAGCCATTCCTTCAGAGAGCGATGGTGATAGGTGTGGTGGCAGCTTTGCTGGCAGATGGATTCCTGGGTGGATGTCTTTATGCCTGGTCATTACATGAGCCGGAGTTGCTCAATGTGTTGGGTTGGCAGGAACTGGCCATTACCGGCGGATCGGTGTTCCTCTTCGGTATCATCATCACGGCTTTGTGCGCAAGCATCTCTGTAAATAAGTTCCTGAAGATGAAGGCGGGAGACCTGTACAAGATCTAATCTGGGGTAAACTTCAACAAAGTAAACTCCTGTAAAGTTAACATTTAACATTAAACATTTAACATTACGCATTATATAATGGATAAGAAGAATTTAGCATTTGACAAGATGAACTTCATCTTGTTGGCAATTGGCATGGCAATTGTCATCATCGGTTTCCTCTTGATGAGCGGAGCAGGCTCTAATGAGCATACTTTCGATACTGATATCTTCAGTACTCGTCGTATCGTTGTGGCACCAACCGTTACGTTGATTGGTTTCCTTTCAATCATTTATGCGGTTATCCGTAAACCAAAAGACAATTAATAATTTTTAATTAATATACATATTATTATTAGATGGATTTTATTCAGACAATCATTATCGCTATTGTAGAGGGATTGACCGAGTTCTTGCCTGTGTCAAGTACAGGTCACATGATTATCACCGAAAACTTGTTGGGCGTAGATATTCAGGATCAGTTTGTTAACGCTTTTACTGTCATCATTCAGTTTGGTGCTATTCTCTCTGTTATCTGTTTGTACTGGAAGAGATTTTTCTATCCGGATTCAGTGAAGACAGGAGAGAAAACCTATTGGAAGGCGATGTTCGATTTCTATGCACGATTGGTAGTGGGTACTGTACCTGCGGTGGTGTTGGGGCTTGCCTTCAATGATTTTATTGAGTCTAACCTTGGCAATGTGCAGTTGGTAGGCTGGATGCTTGTCATTGGTGGTGTCTTCATGCTCTTCTGCGATAAGATATTCAATAAAGGTAGTGAGCAGACTAAGCTTACTTACAAGCGCGCCTTGACCATCGGTTTTATCCAGTGTATTGCGATGATTCCTGGTGTGTCTCGTTCTATGTCAACCATCGTGGGTGGTATGTCTCAGCGTCTTACTCGTAAGGCGGCTGCAGAGTTCTCATTCTTCTTGGCGGTTCCAACAATGTTTGGTGCCACTTGTCTGGAGGTTTATAAGCTCATCAGCCATGGTGGCGGTTCGTTGCTCACCCAGGGTAATAACCTGTTAACATTGATTTTAGGCTCTGTGGTAGCATTCGTCGTTGCCATCCTCGCCATCAAGTTTTTCATCAATTATGTCACCAAGTACGGTTTCGCAGCTTTCGGCTGGTATCGTATCGTTGTAGGACTCATCATCATCATCTGCGGCCTTTGTGGTGTAGACATGCAGATGGTGGACTAAATATTTCATAATGGATTTCAGAAAAGGAGAAATTATTGCCATCGACAAGCCTTATCGCATGTCGAGTTTCGGAGCTTTGGCGCATGTTCGCTATCTGCTCAGCAAGAAGCTCGGCTTTAAGGTGAAGATAGGACATGCCGGTACGCTCGATCCCCTTGCCACTGGCGTGTTGGTGCTCTGTACAGGAAAATGTACCAAGCAGATAGAAGAGTTGCAGACGCATACCAAGGAGTATACTGCCACCTTGCAGCTTGGTGCTACTACGGCTAGCTACGATAAGGAGCACAGCGTGAATCATACTTTCCCTACCAAGCACATCACCCGTGAACTGGTAGAGGAAACACTCAAGCAGTTTGTGGGCGAAATCCAGCAGGTACCACCTACCTACAGTGCCGTGAAGGTGAATGGTGACCGCTCTTATGCCCTCCGTCGTGCGGGAGAAGACGTACAGTTGAAGCCAAAGACCGTACGTGTGGATGAGATTGAACTCACCGACTACAACGATGAGGAGAAGACGGCGAGCATCCGTGTGGTTTGCGGTAAGGGAACCTATATCCGTTCCTTGGCACGTGATATCGGTCGTGCTCTGGATAGCGGTGCATTCCTTACAGCCCTTCGCCGTACCAAGGCAGGAAGTTTTGCGGTTGAGAACTGTATCGACTTCGACCATTTCCAGGAATGGTTGGATGCACAGACTTTGGAAGATAGCACCCAGGCTGCCAAGTAAATGCTATCTTTTGAGAATAAAAATAGAAATTAGTAATCATTTAGGAAGGAGAAATATATATAACATGAAACTATCACAATTCAATTTTAAGTTGCCAAAAGAGCAGGTGGCACTTTATCCACATAAAGCAAGGCGTGTGGTTAAGACTGCAAGTGGAGAACGTGTATTCGAGGTGACTCGCCGTGACGAGTCTCGTCTCATGGTGCTCCATAAGAAGTCAGAAACCATCGAAATGTATAAGAAGGATGAGGATGGCAAGGATATGGTGGATGCCGACGGCAATCCAGTATACTTGCAGTTCAAGGATATTGTCAACTACTTTACCGAGGGTGATACCTTTGTATTCAATGATACCAAGGTTTTCCCAGCCCGTCTTTATGGTACCAAGGAGAAGACTGATGCCAAGATTGAGGTGTTCCTGCTCCGTGAGTTGAATCCTGAGATGCGTCTTTGGGATGTACTCGTAGAGCCTGCCCGCAAGATTCGTATTGGCAACAAGTTGTTCTTTGACGATGTGAACGAGATGGTAGCTGAGGTTATCGATAATACTACCAGCCGTGGTCGTACCCTTCGTTTCCTCTATGATGAAGAAGGTAAGCATGATGTCTTCAAGAAGTCTCTCTTTGCATTGGGTGAGGCTCCATTGCCACGTTATGTGATTGATAACCGTGAGGTGCATCATGCTACAGAGGATGATATGGACGACTTCCAGTGCGTATTTGCAGAAAAGGAAGGCGCAGTAACTGCTCCTGCTACTGGTCTCCACTTCTCCAGAGAGTTGATGAAGCGTATGGAGATTGATGGCATCAACAAGGCTTTCATTACTTTGCATTGTGGACTTGGCAACTTCCACGAGATTGAGGTGGAGGATCTTACCAAGCACAAGATGGATTCTGAGCAGATGATTATTACCAAGGATGCATGTGAATTGGTGAATAACACCAAGTTGTCTGGTCACCATGTCTGTGCCATTGGAACAAGTGTGCTCAAGGCTACAGAGACAGCAGTAGGTACAGATGGTATGATGAAGGCATTTGATGGCTGGACCAACAAGTTTATCTTCCCTCCATACGATTTCGGATTGGCAGACTGTATGGTAGCCAATTTCTATCAGCCTGAGTCTACACTCCTGATGAATACGGCAGCCTTTGGCGGTTACGATATGGTTATGGAGTGCTATAAGAAGGCAGTAAAGAATGGTTATATGTTTGGTTGCTATGGAGATTCACTCTTGATTCTCCCAGACTAATAATAAATATGTATCAGGTATATTTAGGTCTCGGAACGAATTTGGGCAACAGGAAGCGCAACATTCGCGAGGCAATAGATAAAATAGAAGAGCAGATTGGCGTGGTCAAGCGCCAGTCTGCTCTTTACGAAACTGAGCCTTGGGGCTATTCGTCGCCTAATCATTACATCAATGCCTGTGTGCTGGTGCAGACGGAGATGGCTCCTCGCCAGGTATTGGAAGCCACTCAGAAGATTGAGCGACAGATGGGACGTACGATGAAATCGGTGGATGGCGAGTATTTCGACCGTATCATCGACATCGACATCCTGCTCATTGATGATCTGAAAATCGATGAACCTGATTTCAAGGTTCCTCATCCGTTGATGGAGGAGCGTGACTTCGTGATGAAGCCCTTGAAGGAAATATTATAAAGAATAAGAAACAAGAAAAATCCCATCGTTCTTGCGAGCGATGGGATTTTGCGTTTCTTTTAGCTATGTGACCTGTCAATCAGCAATTCAAAGCTATTTGCTTATCTGCTTCTTGCCAATCTGTCAATCCTCTATTTTCTTTGTCGAATACCAAAGCCAGGCAGATTCGTTTCTTCTTGCTGGCAACATAAGCATCAGCATAGTGGCGGGAATCCGTTTACTTCTCTGTTTGGAAATCCCAGTCTGTAGGCTTCTCCAATTACGTCCTTGATAGTTAGGAAGCCTAACTGATAGAGTACCAGCTTTGGATTGTCTTTGCTGATGTCGGCCGTTTCAATATAATCCATATCAATCAGGCTTCCATCCAGAGTTTCTACTTCTTTCTCAAAATTGATGAGTATTTTTGGTAGCATTTCTGTAGCACCGCTGGCAATCCAATAGGGGCGTAGGCGCTTTTCTTTTAAAGCACAGATAACACTATACGGATTGTAAACCCCCTGCAGACTTTCAGAGAAATGATAACCATCATACATATCTTTCAGTTCATGCATGGTCTGGTTGATATCCCACTTCTTTTGGGCAGCCAATGCCTGGATTTCATCTTTCAGATTTTCCAAGATTTCTTCTTTGGTTAATCCGCAAATGGTGGAATAACTGTTGTAAAAGCTGATGTTGCTTAAAGTATTGAGTACGCTAAACAGACTTATCTGCGTGAACTTGGTAATGCCCGTAAGGAAGACACACTTGATGCAATAGCCGTAGTCTTTCAGACCCGTGAAGAAGTCACGGTAAAGATTACGGCATTTATCATGCCTCTCTGTAAGGTATGAGTGTTGTAAGGGTGCATCATATTCATCAACCAATACGGCAATTTGAAGCCCCGACTGCTGATAAGCTCTTTCTATGATACCCGTAAATCGGTTGCTGAGCGTAGCTTCTGTGGCGCGTTTGCCGTAGATTTCCTCATATTTGGTTAATGTATCATCCAGATAATGGTATAATGATTCAGCATCAGAACCTCCAAGGTTCATGCTGAAGTGGATGACTGGGCGCTTGATCCAATCTTTTTCCAGATTCATAATCTTGAGTCCTTCAAATAGCTCTTTCCTGCCTTCGAAGTAACATTGGAGTGTGGATACCAGCAGCGATTTACCAAAGCGTCGTGGGCGACTTAGAAAGTTATACTTGTCGCCATTGGCGATTTGCCAAACCATATCAGTCTTGTCTGCGTAAAGGTAACCTCCATTGCGCAGTTCTTCGAAATTCTGTATTCCTAATGGTAACTTTCTTCTAGCCATAATTACACCTTATTAATATATAGATGCTGCAAAGTTAGCAATAAAAAATGAAATGGCGATAAAAAAGCTGAGAAAAAGCAAAAAGAAAGTGGAAATAAGTATAAAACAAGAAAAATCCCATCGCTCTTGCGAGTGATGGGATTTTGTTCTGTTAAGCAATGTGTCTGCTTTCGCTGATTACTTACGAAGACCGAGGGCCTTGATGATTGCACGATAGCGATTGATGTCGCGATCATACAAGTAATCGAGCAATGCACGACGCTTTCCTACAAGCTGTGTCAACGCACGTGTTGTAGTATAATCTTTACGGTTCTTCTTAACGTGCTCCGTCAAATGAGCAATACGGTATGAGAACAATGCTATCTGGCTCTCAGCTGAACCAGTATCAGAGTTAGACTTTCCGTACTTGCTAAAGATCTCTTCTTTTTTTGCTTTGTCTAAATACATAGCTGTGATACTTAAAATTTAATTATTATGAATGAATGTTATGCACTTTTGGACCTTCCTCACGGTGGTTTCCGTTAAAATGCGGTGCAAAGGTACAACTTTTCAGCGAATTATGCAAATTTTTCGGGAATTTTTTGTAATTTTGCACCCAAATTCATTAAGTATTTAAGGTAAAGGAAATGCAAGACATTAGAAACATTGCAGTTATTGCGCACGTTGACCATGGTAAGACTACCTTGGTTGACAAGATGATGCTCGCTGGTAAGCTGTTCCGTGACGGCCAGGATAACAGCGGCGAAGTGCTCGATTCCAACGATTTGGAGCGCGAGCGTGGTATAACCATTCTCTCAAAGAATGTCTCTATCAATTGGAAAGGTACTAAGATTAATATTCTCGATACTCCAGGACACTCTGACTTCGGTGGTGAGGTTGAGCGCGTGCTCAACATGGCAGACGGTTGCCTCCTCCTCGTCGATGCTTTCGAGGGTCCTATGCCTCAGACCCGTTTCGTGCTTCAGAAGGCGTTGCAGCTCGGATTGAAGCCTATTGTTGTCGTTAATAAGGTGGATAAGCCTAACTGTCGCCCTGAAGAGGTGTACGAGATGGTGTTCGACCTGATGTGCGACCTCGATGCTACTGAGGATCAGCTTGACTTTACTGTAGTTTACGGTTCTGCCAAGAATGGCTGGATGAGCGATGACTACAACAAGCCAACAGACAACATTGATTATCTGCTCGACAAGATTGTGGAGATTATCCCTGCTCCTAAGCAGCTGGAGGGTACTCCTCAGCTCTTGATTACATCTCTTGATTATAGCTCTTACACCGGTCGTATCGCCGTAGGTCGTGTACACCGTGGTACCTTGAAGGATGGTATGAACGTAACTATCTGCCATCGTGACGGTACTCAGGAGAAGACTAAGATCAAGGAACTTCATACTTTCGAGGGTATGGGTCATAAGAAGACAGACCATGTGGATTCTGGCGACATCTGTGCCGTTATCGGTTTGGAGAAGTTCGAGATTGGTGATACCATCTGCGACTTCGAGAACCCAGAGCCACTTCCTCCAATCGCTGTTGATGAGCCTACCATGAGTATGCTCTTCACCATCAACGATTCTCCATTCTTCGGTAAGGAGGGTAAGTTCTGTACTTCACGTCATATCCAGGAGCGCCTGAACAAGGAGTTGGAGAAGAACCTCGCTCTTCGTGTTCAGCCTTATGAGGACACTACTGATAAGTGGATTGTCTCTGGTCGTGGTGTGCTCCATCTCTCTGTGCTCGTTGAGACCATGCGTCGTGAGGGCTATGAGCTCCAGGTAGGTCAGCCACAGGTTATCTACAAGGAGATTGACGGTGTGAAGTGTGAGCCTATCGAGGAGTTGACCATCAACGTTCCTGAGGAGTTTGCTTCTAAGATGATTGATATGGTAACCCGTCGTAAGGGTGATATGACCTCTATGTTGAACATGGGCGACCGTGTGGATATCGAGTTCGATATTCCTTCACGTGGTATCATCGGTCTTCGTACCAATGTGCTGACCGCTTCTCAGGGTGAGGCTATCATGGCTCACCGTTTCAAGGAGTATCAGCCATACAAGGGCGAAATCACTCGCCGTTCTAATGGTAGTATGATTGCTCTGGAGACAGGTACAGCCTTTGCTTACGCTATCGATAAGCTGCAGGATCGTGGTAAGTTCTTCATCGACCCAGGTGAGGAGGTTTACGGCGGTGAGGTTGTTGGTGAGCATGTTCACGACAACGATTTGGTAGTAAACGTAACCAAGGCAAAGCAGTTGACCAACGTACGTGCTTCCGGTTCTGATGAAAAGGCTCGCGTGATTCCTAAGACCGTGATGAGCCTTGAGGAGTGTCTGGAGTACATCCGCGAGGATGAGTACGTAGAGGTTACTCCAAAGAGTATGCGTATGCGCAAGGTGATTCTCGATCACTTGGAGCGTAAGCGTAGTAATAAGGATTAAGCTATAGCTTATATATAAATGGATCCACGAGAAGTCCCCTCTTGCCGATTGCCCTGGGCAGTCTGCTTGCAGGGGATTCTTTTTTTAAATGTATGCGTATGTGGTTGTGGAAATTCTTTAGAAAGTTTTCGTTGCCTTGTTCCCTGGTATTGGGAGCCGTGGGCTATCTGATTTTTGCCAATGTTCCTTTCCTGGAACCTGTGGGCGATGCGGTGGGACCGAAGCTGGTGGATTTGATGCCGGTGGTGCTCTTTGCCTTGCTCTATGTTACCTTCTGCAAGATAGAGATCAAGGAGATGAAACCGAAGGCTTGGCATTTCATCCTGCAGCTAATCCGAACAAGCCTGGCTCTTGCGATGGTGGTGCTTATCTTCGAATTCGGAGATAATTATGAAACCAAGCTGGTGCTCGAAGGTGCTTTCATCTGTTTTATCTGTCCTACGGCGGCTGCCGTGGCGGTGGTGACGGAGAAGTTGGGTGGAAGTATCGGCTCGTTGACTACTTATACGGTGATAGCCAATGTCTTTACGATGGTTATCATTCCTAGTCTTTTCCCGATGGTGGAGAAGGGGGCAGATGTTTCGTTTCTTTTCATGAGCGCGATGGTGTTCCGAAACGTGACAACCGTCTTGGTTGTGCCTTTGCTTCTGGCTCTGCTGAGCCGTAAGTTCCTGCCGAAGGTGGTGGATAAGGTAAAGAGCGTGAAGGATCTGGGCTTCTATATGTGGTGCTTCAACCTGACGATTCTGATGGGAGAGACGGTTCGCAATATCCTCCATGCCGAGGTTTCGGGCTGGATTCTTGCCCTGCTGCTCATCGTTCCGCTGTTTGTATGTCTCATCCAGTTTGCCATCGGTAAGGCGGTGGGCAGACATTATGATGCGAGCATCAGTGCCGGTCAGGCTCTGGGACAGAAGAATACCATTGTGGGTATCTGGCTCACCCTTACTTTCCTGAATCCACTTGCTGCCGTAGCTCCGGGTGCTTATGTGGTTTGGCAGAACCTGGTGAATGGCTGGCAACTGTGGTATAAGGAGAAATACGGAAAACTGAAATGGTAGGACGGTAAGTTATAATCATGCAGTAATACTGTGAATTATAGAAATCGTACTGAGTAATATTATATTCTGTCTGTACTTTGGCAGAATATAATACGATGTTTCGAAATGTGCCTCGGTACGGCAATTTATTGCCCCTTCTAGGGCAATAAATTGCCGTACCGAGATATTTTTTTATATGCCGGGATGAAAAATAGAGAGTATGGCGTGGTATACAGAAAAGCAGTATATCGGGTGTGTAAGAGCCAGCTTCGATTTTACTCTTCACTCTTCACATTTTGTAGATAACCTGCTGTGTTCCTGTGGGTTGAAAGGGTGAAGAGTTGATGGTCACTCTTCACCACTCTTCACCACTCTTCACCTTTAGTGGGAAAATGGCTCCTATTAAGACTAGCCTTTGTCATCTATTAAGACTGGCTTTTGTCATCTATTAAGACTCGTTTAAGCATCTATTAAGGCTAGCTTTAAGTCTTATTTGCTTTAGGAACAAGCCTTCTTTGAATTTGGTTTAAGCCTTCTTTGAATTTGGTTTAAGCCTTCTTTGAATTTGGTTTAAGCCTTCTTTGAATTTGGTTTAAGCCTTCTTTGAATTTGGTTTAAGCCTTAGATAAAGTTTACGTAGGGCTTTGTTAAAGTTTACTTGAGCCTTATTCCGATTCCAGGAGTCTCTGAAATCTCTTTCTGAGCTGCTCAAAATCACTTGATGTGAAGAGTGGTGAAGAGTTGTGAAGAGATAAAGCAACTCTTCACCCTTGCAACTTGCAGTAACACAGAATGTTATCTGCAAAATGTGAAGAGTGAAGAGTAAAAACGAATTTGGGTTGTATTCCTTGTTTATTTGCTTGTAGAGATAAATATGCACTCGATGGTTACGTTGCCATCCATCCATTTGGCTGGAATGGTATAGGTGCCATCCTTGTCGATATCTGTCTTCTTGAGCGATTCTATCTGATCACCATGGGTAATGGTGAAGTTACCGTAGGTGAATCCTGGAGCTGGAACCATCTTTACCTTGAATGGCTTTCCGTATGCCACCTTGTAGTTGTTGAGGGTAGTTCCATCTGCTGCGGTCACCATACCGTTACGGTTTGCCTCGGTTACAGAAACGAAGTCGCTGTGAGCTTTCTTCTTCGCAGTACCTTCGGTCTTCAGCAAGGTGATGCGGGGAGCATTGGTCAGGTGGATATTGATGTCGTCGATGTATACTACGGCATCCTGCTCCATCTCGTGAGGAGATTCTGCATGAGGAACCACTACCAGACTGTAGATATCAACACCTTCTGCACTCTTGATAGGGAAAACGGCATCAGCCCACTGTCCGGCAGGAACAGGAGTGGTAGACTTAATCCAGAATTGCTCCACTTCGTTAGACTGTCCGGCTCTGTCTCTACGCTTTCCGAGACCTACCAGCATCACTCTGCCTTCCATCGGACGGTTGATAAGTACATGAACTACTTTTCCTGAAGGCCCCAGTGCTATAGGTTTCTTCAGATCTATTCTTGCCCCGAAGATGTTGGATGCCAGCCGTGAACGCTGGAAGGCAAGCACCTTTTTGTTGGGATTGTTGGTGAGGTCAGGATTATCCACAACCTCGCAGTTGCCTGCCAGTTCTCCTGTGCGGAAAGGGGAATGCTCCCATCTATCGTAAACTCCCACGGATTTGTAATCCTGGGTGTCGAACTTAATTTCTTGTCCCATTGCAGCCAATGGTAACAAACACAATGCTATGAGTAATTTCTTCATATTCTTAGTGTAGAGTCAAAGTTTAAAATACTTTTATGGAATGTAACAATGGGCAAGCCTTGCTGTCGTCGATGACAACCTTCAGGCCTTTCACCTGATAACCCTTGCCGTAGCTGTCTGATGTGCTGCCATTCAACGGGATGATGCGCTTGTATCCGATGGTTGTGGTGGTGCACTTCTCTGCGATAGGTTTCCATGTCTTTCCGTCTTCTGTGATTTCGATATGGAACTTTCTAACTCGCTGACCCTTGCGGATATATTCCATCATGTCTACATAGCGAACGGTCTGTGGCTTGTCCCAGTTGAAGGTGATGGTAGCCTGCTTCACGCCATCATCAGTAGCCCAATAGGTATTCTTGTTGTTGTCGGTCAGGTTCTTGGCAGCATAGTTGCGGTTGGCACCAGCCTTTCGGGTGTTGCTTACAGTAACCTTTGCCTTCTGTGCCAGGTCCTTGCCCAGACGGGTACGAATCATGTTGCCCATATCCTTGAGGACACGGACGTCAATCTCTGGCAAGAGACCGCTCTTGTCTGGAGGGCAGTTGAGAATCAAGGTGGCATTTCTACCTACAGTTTCCAGATACATCTGGAAGAGGCGCTCTACAGAGAGAGGCTTCTCGCCCTCGTGCCAGAACCATCCCTTGTCGGTAAGTTTGGCGTCGCTCTCTCCCGGGTCCCACTGCCATCCGTCTTCGGTACCATACATACCGTTACTTTCCGGAGCATAACCTCTTTCGTCGGTGAGCCAGTTGGTTTCGCCAGCCCATCCCGCTTCGTTACCAATCCATCTGGACTCAGCGCCCACACCCCAGAGGATGATGTCTGGGCAAACCTTGTGGATGGAATCTCTGAGGTTAGGAATATCATAATAGGTAGAGCGGTCTACGTTCACGGTCGTATTGCGTCCGCCGTAGTATCCGTCGCCACCGTTGGCACCGTCGAACCACATTTCGAACTGGTCCTTACCATACTGAGCCAATTCAGCGCACTGGCGTAGGAAAACATCGTTGACATATTTCTCTGTGCCGTAGTACTTGCTGTTTCTATCCCATGGAGAAACATAGAATCCATACTTCATTCCCAGGCTGCGGGCAGCCTTGGCAAAGTCACGGGGGATATTGGTAGTCTTGCCATTCTCATTGCCGGCATTGACGATGGAATGGTCTGTGGTAGATGTAGGCCAAAGGCAGAAACCGTCATGATGCTTTACTACCGCAATACCGCCCTTCATGCCCGCAGCTTTTACAGCCTTGAGCCACTGTGTAGGGTTTGGCTTTTTGGTAGGAGCGAAAAGGGTTACGTCTTCACTTCCCAATCCCCATTCTCTGTTGGTATAGGTGTTCATTCCGTAATGAAAGAAGGCATAGAATTCTGTCTCCTGCCATTTCATCTGGCGATCGCTAGGAACAGGGAAAACAGCCGTAGGCTCGTTGTCCGGATTAGGCAACGACTGCTGCTTTACTTGGAATACACTCTGGGAGTGGCCAGTCATGGCAGTCATGACGAAGGTCACTCCGAACAAAACTTTTTTGATGTTCATGGTTGTTGTATTTAAATCGATACACTTTATTCTTGCCATAAAAAGAAGTTGATAAATGTTAGTTATTGTCGTTAATGGTGATTGTCGTTAATATATAAATCTTTTGCAAAGATATGGGTTTTCTGAAAAGTTTCAAAACTTTTCAGGTTAATTAAATATAAACGCCCGCAATTTATGGTTGCGGGCGTTTATATATGATTAATCCTGTGTAGGATAAATTAAGTTTGCTTCTGTGATACAGTTCAGTACCTCTTCGAGATATTTCTTCGATTCGTACTTAGCCATAGGCAGGTCGTGGAGCAGATAATTGCCGCAATCCTTGGCTGCCTGTCCTGGAATTTCGCCTTCGAAATCGGCAATGAACTGGAAGGTGCGCTTCATCAGTTCTACAATGTCCTTACTCTCCAGGTCGCCCTTGATGAGGAGATAGTTGCCGGTGAGACATCCCATTGGACCCCAATAGATGATGCGGTCTTTCCACTCCTCGTCGTTACGCAGGTAAGTGGCAGCAAGGTGCTCGATGGTATGGATGGCACCGTTGTGGAGACAAGGCTCCTGGTTAGGCACCTTCATACGGATATCGAAAGTGGTGACTACTTCTCCGCCTACCTCGTCCTTGCGGCTTACGTAGATGCCGCGGAGCAACTTGTTATGATTGATTGTGAAACTTGGAATCTTATTCATATTACTTTGAACTTTGAATATTGAACTTTATGATTACTTTTACTTTGAACTTTGAACTTTGAGCTTTGAACTTTGTGATTACTTTTACTTTGAACTTTGAACTTTGAGCTTTGTGATTACTTTTACTTTGAACTTTATTATAATCCATATGGCATATCATAAAGTTCAAAGTTCAAAGCTCAATGTTACAGACTTTCCAGGAAAGCCTTGGTGACATTGAACGAGCCTTCTGCCATCTTAGCCCAGAAGTCGAAGTACTGCTGTGCCTTGGTATCCTTCAGAGGAACATCGCTGATGATGCGGAAGGAGATGAAAGGAGTCTTGTAGATGTGGCAGGTCTGTGCGATAGAGCAGCTCTCCATATCAACAGCCATGGCATGAGGGAAGTGCTCCAGGATAGAGCGCATCTTCTCCTTGCTGTCAACAAACCATTCGCCGCTAACAATCTGTCCGGCATGAATCTTTGGATGCTGGTTGTCTGGCAATTCATTGATGGCAAGTGCCTTCTCCACATACTCCTTTGGAGTCTTGAAGGTGGCAGGCATACCGAGAATCTGTCCATACTCGCATTCATCACCGCAGTAAGCATCGTGATAAACACAGTTGGTTGCTACAACCACTTCGGTTACGTTGAGATTGATGTCTGCACCACCTGCCACACCCGAAGAGATAACGAGGTCAGGGTGATAGTTGTCAATCATTTCCACAGCTCCGATGGCGCTGTTCACCTTTCCGATGCCGCACTGCTGCATCACCACTTCGTTCTCACCGATCTTTCCGATGACGAAGTCCTTATGATTCTTTCGCTCTGTCTGCGATTCTGTCAATAATGTCTTGAGCTGCGTGAACTCCTTGTCCATCGCAACGATAATTCCTATTCTCATACTGATTTATTTCAAATTTGGGTGCAAAGTTACAAAATAAATCCCATAAAAGAACAATTCCCCACCTATATTTTATAATAGGCAGGGAATGTATATCAAGTTTTAACTACAAAACGTATGGTTGTTTTCTTCTGTTAGAAATTTACGCCAAAATTGAGCATCACGGCTCTGTTGCGTGCCTTGTCAAATGTATCGTGGCAGATGTTGGCAAGACCGAGATCGTAGGTGAGGTCGGCATAGAACATGTCGTAACTTACACCGCAACCGATGCGGAGACCGCCATCCAGGCGACGGAAGTTGTCGCTTCGGAATGAACTCTGAGCCTCGCGCTCAGCAAAGTTCTTGATCTTGCCACCCACGCCCGCTGCAAAATATCCACCGGCAAACGGCTCTATGGTCAAGTCATCATCTACCTCATACTTGTATTTTACTACTACCGGAATCTCCAGATAGTTGAGGTCGTAGGTCATCTTCTTGCCTCCGCCCAAGGATTTCTTTCCACCTTTTTCTATATAGTAGAGACCGGTCTCCAGATAGAGCGGGTCAGAATAGGTAAGAGGGAAACCGGCTACAACACCTACGTTGAGACCGGTCTGCCAGTCGCCACCATCGAGACGGCTGTCGTCTGAAGTTACGTATGAGAATCCCGGTCCGATGCGGATGCCGTAGTAGGTATCGGTGCCCTTATTGTTGAATCCGTAGTCGAGATGTCCCGTCTTCTGGTTATAATATTTACTGTGCTTGTAATTCTGTGCAGTAGATGGGATGACTGCCATCAGCATCGCCATCATGATAAATACGATTTTTTTCATAATCTTACTCATTTTATGTTTATGGGTGCAAAGGTATGGCTTATCGGCTGATAAACCAAGATAGTTTCCCTAAAAGTTAGGGGGAAACCCCTATTGTGACTTTTCTACGATAAAAAAAGTAAAAAGTTTCTTCTTTTATTTTGTAGTGTCTTCGATTTGTGCTAACTTTGTCCCCAAAATTATAAACGTTTATAGAAAATATGAAATTTTTGAAGAAGTATCTACTGGATATTCTGGTAGTAATTGTTTTTGCGGTAATCTCCTTCGCCTACTTCATGCCAGCCGACATGGATGGACGAATCCTGTTCCGTCACGACTCTGCGGCAAGCAAGGGACTGGGACATGAGAAGGAACTTTACCAGCAGCAGACTGGCGAGACTACTCGCTGGACCAACTCTGTATTCGGCGGAATGCCAACTTATCAGATGTCGCCTTCGTATGGCAGTACCAAGGTGCTCGACCAGGTAACTAAGGCTTATCACCTGTGGTTGCCAGATTATGTATGGTATGTATTCGTATATCTTCTGGGCTTCTACATCATGTTGCGTGCTTTCGATTTCCGACAATCGCTGGCAGCATTGGGTAGTATCATCTGGGCATTCTCGTCCTACTTCTTTATCATTATCGCAGCCGGTCATATCTGGAAGGTATGGGCACTGGCTTATCTGCCTCCTATGATTGCGGGAGTGGTGCTGGCTTATCGCGGCAAGTATCTGAAAGGCTTGTTCCTGACAGCCATCTTCTCGGCTTTCGAGGTGAATGCCAACCATGTGCAGATGACTTATTATTACCTCTTCATCATCCTCTTCATGGTGATTGCCTTCCTGGTTGAAGCCATCAAGCAGAAGCAGCTGGCTCGTTTTGGAAAGGCTACAGCGGTATGCGCTGTGGGTGCCCTCATCGGTATCTCGCTCAACCTGTCCAACCTTTATCATACCTGGCAGTATGGTCAGGAAACCATGCGCGGAAAGAGTGAACTGGTAAAGAAAAACTCTGCTAATCAGACCAGTAGCGGTCTGGATAGAGACTATATCACCCAGTGGAGTTATGGTATTGACGAGACTTGGACGCTCCTGGTTCCAGATGCCAAGGGTGGTGCTTCCGTGCCTCTTGCCCAAAACGAGAAGGCAATGGAGAAGGCAGACCCTAACTTTGTTCAGATTTATCAGCAGTTGGGTCAGTACTGGGGTAATCAGCCTGGTACCAGCGGTCCGGTATATGTAGGAGCATTCGTATGTATGCTCTTCATTCTCGGTCTGTTTATCGTGAAGGGTCCGATGAAGTGGGCTTTGCTCGCTGCCACCATTCTGAGTATCCTGCTCTCATGGGGTAGAAACTTCATGCCGTTCACCAATTTCTTCTTGGATTATATTCCGATGTATGCCAAATTCCGAACGGTGGCTTCCATCCTCGTTATCGCTGAATTTACCATTCCGCTGCTGGCGATGATGGCGTTGAAGAAGATTGTGGATGAACCGGAAGTGCTGACTTCTAAAATTAAATATGTATACGCCAGCTTTGGTCTGACAGCAGGTTTCTGTCTGCTCTTTGCCATCATGCCGAGCGTATTCTTCCCAGATTTCATCTCTGTCCAGGAGACTCAGGCGTTGCAGCAGTTGCCTGCTGAATATCAGGGTCCTATTATCAGCAATCTGGTAGAGATTCGCAAGGGTATCTTTACTTCTGATTGCTGGCGTTCGTTCTGGATAATCGTTATCGGTTCTGCCTTCCTGCTGCTTTATAAGATGAAGAAGCTCGGTGCAGAATTCATGATTGCCGGTATTGCCGTGCTCTGTCTTGTGGATATGTGGATGGTAAACAAGCGTTATCTCTATGACGATATGTTTGTGGACAAGGTAGAGCGTGATGCTCCTCAGCAGATGACAGAGACCGATAAGATCATCTGCCGTGACAAGGCACTCGACTATCGTGTGCTCAATCTCGCATCGAATACCTTCAATGAGAACGAGACTTCTTACTATCATAAGAGTATCGGTGGATATCATCCAGCTAAGTTGCGCCGTTATCAGGAGATGATTGATGCTCACATCGCTCCAGAGATGCAGAAGACAATGAAGGCTGTTGCTGAGGCTGGTGGTGATATGACCAAGGTGAATGGCGATAGTATCTTCCCGGTATTGAATATGCTGAATGCCAAGTACTTCATCATGCCTTTGCAGGGCGGTCAGACCGTTCCTGTTCAGAATCCATACGCTTACGGCAATGCCTGGTTTGTAGACGAGGTGAAGTATGTGAACAATGCCAACGAGGAAATCGAGGGCGTGGGCAAGGTGAACCTCCGTCATGTTGCCGTGGCTGATGCCAAGTTCAAGGAACAGCTGAATCAGAGCGTAAAGCAGGATGATACTTCGGTTGTGAAGATGACTGCCTATAAGCCAAACAACCTGACTTACGAGGTGAAGTCGAGCAAGGGTGGTGTCATCGTATTCTCTGAAATCTACTATCCGGGTTGGACTGCTACCGTAGATGGAGAGCCTGTAGAACTCGGTAGAGTAAACTATATTCTCCGTGCGCTCAATGTGAAGCCAGGAACCCATAAGGTGGTTCTTGATTTCCATCCACAGTCGCTCAAGAATACAGAGACTGTAGCATACGTAGGTTATGGCGTTCTTGTACTCCTTATTATAATAGGTATAGGAGTGGAAGTCAAGAAACGCAAGAAGAATACTGAAGTAGTTAAGGAATAAAGGAGTAGAAGAGATGCTGTTTCGGACAGAAATCGATATTCCTAAGGCTGACTTCGAGATACAGCCGGCAGAGCAAATGCTCTTTGTGGGCAGTTGCTTTGCCGATAATCTGGGTCGCCGATTCCTGGAGAATCGCTTCCGGGCTACGGTGAATCCTTTCGGAGTGATGTATAATCCGGCTAGTATTCTTCATACGGTGGAGAAAAGCCGGGAGGTTAATCCACGGGTAGCTGTCTTCACGTTGGGTACAAACCACATATACATCCTGAAGGAGACGGGCGAAATCGTGGATAACTGTCAGAAGCGACCGCAGCGTCTCTTTGAAGAAAGGGAACTGAGCGTGGATGAATGTGCGGACTATCTGCAGAAGGCAATAGATTTGCTGAAGGCAGAAAGAAAGGAAACTTCATCAGCAGACGGTGACTTGAAGGTTATCATCACGGTGAGTCCTATCCGATATGCCAAGTATGGCTATCATGGAAGTCAGCTTTCCAAGGCTACGCTTCTGTTGGCAGCTGATAAGCTGGTAAAGGCGAATCCGGGGGTGGTGAGCTATTTCCCCGCTTACGAAATCATGAACGATGAACTTCGTGATTATCGCTTCTACAAGGAAGACATGTTGCATCCGAGCGACCAGGCTGTGGAGTATATCTGGGAGAAATTCCGGACAGCATACTTCGGAAAAGCTGCCGAGCAGTTTCTGGAAGACTGGAGACCCATCAGGGAAGCGCTCGGACACAGACCCTTCAATCCTGATAGCGAGGAACACAAAAAGTTCATCGCCAGGACGGAAGAAAGGAAAAGAGAATTTGAGGAGAAGTATCTTCTCTTATAAAATATAGAATCATTAAAGTATTAAGACAATGACATATACTATTGAAAAGGTAACCACACTGATAGGTGCGCGTCGCTATGGAGACAATGATACCAACATCGGTTTTATCCTGACCGATAGTCGTTCACTTTGTTTCCCAGAGGAAACTCTATTCTTTGCGCTCAAGTCGGAGCGTAATGATGGTCACAACTACATACCTGAGCTGTATCGCAGAGGTGTGAAAAACTTTGTGGTGACTGATGTTCCTAAGGGATATGCTTCTGATTATCCGGAGGCTAACTTCCTCAAGGTGGTCAATACCCTGGAGGCTTTGCAGCGCTTGGCAGAGCGTCATCGTGATGAATTCAATATTCCGATAGTGGGTATTACGGGTTCTAATGGCAAGACCATGGTCAAGGAGTGGCTCTATCAGTTGCTCTCGCCAAGTATGTTCGTTACCCGAAGTCCTAGAAGTTACAATTCCCAGATAGGTGTGCCATTGTCAGTCTGGTTGATGAATGAGCAGACTCAGGTAGGCGTATTCGAGGCGGGTATCAGTCAGCCGGGCGAAATGCTTGCCCTCCGCGACATCATCCAGCCTACAATCGCTGTATTGACCAATGTGGGAGCTGCCCATCAGGAGAACTTCTCTTCATTGGAGGAAAAGTGCCGTGAGAAGCTCATTCTCTTCCATGATGCAGAAACTGTAGTTTATGATGGCGATGATGAGGTGATTACCAAGGTCGTGGCTGAATATCCTGACTATAAAGGTGAGAAACTCTTCTGGTCGCTCAAGAATCCTGAGGCTCCTTTCTTTGTCAAGAGCATCGAGAAGCAGCAGAGTGTGAGCGTCATCACCTATATATATAAAGGTGAGGTGGATAGCTTCTCTATCCCATTCATCGATGATGCTTCTATCCAGAATTCCATCATCAGCGCTGTGGTGGCTTCAAAGCTCGGAGTCTCTGCCGAGGATATCGACAAGCGTATGGCGAAACTCGAACCTGTGGCTATGAGACTGGAAGTGAAGGTAGGACAGCACGGATGTACGCTTATCAACGACAGTTACAACAGCGATATCAATTCGCTTGACATCGCTCTTGACTTCATGAACCGTCGTCCGGATCATCGTGGTCGTCGTCATACCTTGATATTGAGCGATATCTATCAGAGCGGTCAGGCTCCAGAAGCATTATATAAAGAGGTGAGCGATCTGGCTCGCAAGCGTGGTGTTGTGAAATTCATCGGCATTGGTCCTGAACTCTGCAAGCAGCATGACGCTATTCAGATTTCAGAAAAGTTCTTCTTCCAGGATGTAGAGGAATTCATTGCCAGTGAGGTCTTTGCTTCCTTGCGTGATGAGGTCATTCTGCTGAAGGGCGCTCGCCAGTTCGGTTTTGACCAATTGACCGAGTTGCTGGTTCAGAAGGTTCATGAGACCACTCTTGAGGTCAACTTGAATGCCGTAGTAGCCAACTTGAATTACTATCGTGCCTTTATGAAGCCAGAGACAAAGCTTGTCTGCATGATCAAGGCTGACGGTTATGGAGCTGGAGCTGTAGAAATCGCAAAGACTTTGCAGGATCATCGTGTAGATTATCTGGCAGTGGCTGTTGCCGATGAAGGCGTTACCCTCCGCAAGAACGGTATTACCAGTAATATCATGATCATGAATCCGGAGATGACTGCCTTCAAGACCATGTTCGATTATGACCTGGAGCCAGAGGTTTACTCATTCCGTTTGCTCGATGCGCTCATCAAGGCTGCCGAGAAGGAGGGAGTAACAGGATTCCCTGTTCATATCAAGCTGGATACAGGAATGCATCGCATGGGCTTTGATCCGGAAAACGATATGGAGGAATTGATTGGCAAGCTGAAGCATCAGAATGCCATTATCCCTCGTTCTGTGTTCTCTCACTTCGTGGGAAGCGATGACGACAGTTTTGATGACTTCTCTGCCCATCAGTTTGAACTCTTCGATAAGGGAAGCAAACAGTTGCAGGCTGCTTTCGACCATAAGATTCTGCGTCATATCTGCAATTCGGCAGGTATCGAGCACTTCCCTGAGCGTCAGTTGGACATGTGCCGCCTGGGTCTTGGTCTTTATGGCATCAACTCCCGCAACAACAAGACCATCAACTGCGTGAGCACCCTGAAGACTACCATCCTGCAGATGCACCATGTGAAGGCGGGTGATAGTGTTGGTTACAGTCGCAAGACCATTCTTGATAAGGATAGTGTGATTGCAGCCATTCCTATCGGTTATGCCGATGGCTTGAACCGCCGCCTCGGCAATCGACATGCTTATTGCCTTGTCAACGGACAGAAGGCAGATTATGTAGGCAACATCTGTATGGACGTGGCGATGATTGATGTGACAGGCATCGACTGCAAGGAAGGTGATTCTGTGGAAATCTTTGGAGAGCATCTGCCTGTTCAGACGCTGAGCGATATCCTGGAAACTATTCCTTACGAAGTTCTGACTACCATCAGCAACCGAGTGAAGAGAGTTTATTATCAGGACTAGGAAGTGAAGAACGAAAAGTGAATAGTGAAGAACGAAGAGTAAAGGACGACGGTCTTTTCGTCAATAAATCGTGCAAAAACGTATAAAAATCGATAAATCCCATCCGAAAAGCTCGGATGGGATTCTTTTTAAGTAATATTTTCCATCAAAACGTATTGAATATGAAGAAAAAAGTGTATCTTTGCAACCAACAAATCATCTAAAAACAGGTGGAGGTGCACTTTTGGTGTATTTTCTTAACTATTTAACAAATTCAAAAAGTAATAATGGAACAGGTATTTAGCTATATCATCAGTCTGGGTGCAAGCGTGATGATGCCTATCATCTTCACGGTTATAGGACTATGTATTGGCATGAAATTCGGAAAAGCGTTGAAATCGGGACTCTTCGTAGGTGTGGGTTTCGTGGGCTTGGGTGTGGTCACTGCTTTGTTGACAACTAACTTCAATGACCCTTTGAAGGCTATCTCCGACATCTATCACCTACAGTTGAACGTGTTTGACATGGGTTGGCCTGCAGCAGCTGCCGTAGCTTACAATACAGCGGTGGGTGCTCTGATTATCCCAATCTGTCTGGGTGTCAACTTCCTGATGTTGATAACCAAGACCACCCGTACGGTGAACATCGACCTTTGGAACTATTGGCACTTTGCTTTTATCGGTGCCGTGGCTTACTTCGTAATGGGTGAGAGCCTGCTTTGGGGATACTTTGCAGCCATCGTCTGCTATATGATAACATTGGTATGTGCAGACCTCACTGCAGAAAAGTTCCAGAAGTATTACGATTTAGATGGTATCTCTATTCCGCAGCCATTCTGCCAGAGTTTCATGCCATTCGCTATCATCTTCAACAAACTCCTGGATATGATTCCTGGTTTCTCTAAGCTCGATGTCGATGCAGAGGGATTGAAGAAGAAGTTTGGTGTGCTGGGTGAGCCTTTGGTTCTCGGTGTGATAGTGGGTGCCTTGATTGGTTGGGCTGCACAGCTCGATATCAAGAAGATTCTCTTCCTCGGTGTGACCATGGGAGCCGTGATGGAGCTGATTCCTCGTATCACCTCTTTGTTTATCGATGGTTTGAAGCCAATCTCTGAGAAAACACAGGAGTTGGTAAAGACCAAGTTCAATGGAAAGAAAGTTCATATCGGTATGAGTCCTGCCTTGGTGATAGGTCATCCTACTACTCTGGTAGTATCAGTCATTTTGATTCCTGTCATTTTGGCTATCGCAGTCTTCTTGCCAGGCAACCAGTTCTTGCCATTGGCATCATTGGCAGGTATGTTCTACCTCTTCCCAATGATATTGCCATTTACCAAGGGAAATGTGGTGAAGACCCTGATCATCGGTTTGGTAGCCCTCATCATCGGTCTCTATTTCGTAACCGATATGGCTCCAGACTTTACAATGGCAGCCAATCAGGTTTATGCAACTACTGGTGATAATGCCGCTCATATTCCTGACGGTTTCTCTGGTGGTGCCCTCGATTTCGCTTCTTCTCTCTTTGGGTGGGTCATCTATCGTGGCGTGAAGCTTTCATACATCGGTATGGGTGTGCTCACCATCATCACTATCGTCCTGTTGGTGTTCAACCGTCAGCGCATCGTGAAGGAGGAAAAGGCAGCAAAGAAATAAAAAAGCAATGGGTAAGAAGGTAAAAGGGCAAAAAGGTAAAAGGGCAAAAAAAAGCCTTCCCCCCCCCCTGTGCCCCCGTTCCCAGCGATTCCATCGCTGGGTCTCAAGTTCTAAATTTAAAAGTAAAAACAAAATAGTAATGAAGAAATTAACATTAATATTAGCAGCAATGGTATTAACAGCAAGTCAGGCTTTTGGCCAGTGTGGTAAGTGTGG
>CAKPWR010000041.1 GCA_934196725.1 uncultured Prevotella sp. | reverse complement strand
ACCTCCACTGGCATTAGCTGGTGGAGGGCTAAACCTCATATGCTTATCGGTAATGTGAGGTGATACCGAATACTTACCTTTATATGTGTAACGCCATCGACTCTCGTAAGCTCCAGAAGAAACTTGGCTGGGAGCCATCTCTCCACTTTGAGGAGGGTATCAAAGAAACCGTGAAGTGGTATCTTGATAACCAGGAATGGATGAATCATGTTACTTCTGGGGAGTATCAGAAGTATTATGAGAATATGTATAAGGATAGATAATGTCTTTTTTCTAAAATCATCCCGTCCTTCTTTACCATTAAAGAAGGCTCCACATCTCTCTCCAAGCCTCTCTCTTGCCCGAAGAGAGAGGATGTAACCGCCCTCCGGTGCTCAGAACCGCTTCGCTCTAAGGTTGGCGGACCATCAAAGGTCTTCGCCAGATTGTGCGGGATGGGACCGCCGGGGGACAGCTTGATGATGGTCTTCGCCAGATTGGGCGAGATGGGACCGCCTTACTATAGCTTGCTTATGGTCTGAGCCATGTTTGCGGGATGGGACCGCCGGGGGAAAGAGAGTTTACTGATTATAGTTAATAGTTTACAGATTATAGTTAATTGGGGGATAATTGCCTGATGAGTTGCAGAATTCTTTCGATTTTCTTGGTGGTTTCGAGGAATATGTGTAAATTTGCGGTTAGAATGTTGAACGTTTAATTGAAAATAGGATGGAACAGACTGTTTTTAACCCTGCTCAGATGAAGATTCTTCAGATGATGTCTTATATCAAGACTCCACAGGAATTGGATAATCTTGAAAATGTTCTCTCTCAATACTTTGCAAAGAAGGTTGATGAGGGGATTGATGAGTTGTGCGATAATGGAAGTATAACTCTTGATACCATCGAGAGCTGGGGTAATGAACATTTACGTACTTCTGGCAAATGAGAAAGATAGTTCTTGATACTAATTGCTTGTTGATGAGCCTTCCAAGGATAAGCCCTTATCGTAAGATTTGGGATGATTTCTTGAAAGATAAATTGATTTTGTGTGTCACAAATGAAATTATTGAGGAGTATTTAGAAATCATCGAGCAGAAGACTAATGCAAATATTGCAAGTAATGTTGTGTCTGTGATTCTAAGTCAAAAGAATGTGGAATTCGTAACACCTTGGTATAAGTTGCATCTCATTCAGGCTGATGAAGACGACAACAAATTTGTTGATTGTGCTTTTGCTGCTGGTGCAAGTTGTATAGTGAGTAATGATGCTCACTTTAAAATTCTCAATGAGATAGAATTTCCTCGGATTTTTGTTGTAAACATAAAAGATTTCGTGAAATTATTATTAAGGAATCAAGGAAATAATAATCTTAATTAAATAGCTTGCTTCCGTAAGTATTCAAAAGGGAAAGGGATGTAACCGCACCTTCTCGGTGCTCGGAACCGCTACGCTCTAAGGTTGGCGGGGCATCAAAGCCCTCGCCATGGTTGTGCGGGATGGGACCGCCTGGCTAATAAAGATTAATAGTTGAATGAATGATATAACTGCTTTTTTCGCTTTTCTGAAGTATTGTCTTGGAAGTAAGGAGGATATGAGTACGGTGATTGCTGGTATGAACTGGCAGGAGCTGTATTCCTTTGCTTTTAAGCAGGCGATACTGGGGCTTTGCTTTGATGGTATCGAAAGGCTGGGAGAAGAGTATCCTGAAGAGCTGAGGCTGAATCCAGTTGGGAGGGAGCTGTTGATGATTTGGATGGGTAAGTCGCAACAGATTCGCAGACAGAACATGAAAGTGAATATGGTGGCTAGCAAACTCTATTCTATGTTTAGAGAAGATGGTTTGCGATGCTGCATCTTGAAAGGACAAGGGAATGCCTTGATGTATCCGAATGCGTATTCCCGAAATCCGGGAGATATTGATGTTTGGGTGAATGCTAGTAGAGAAGAGATAACAGAATATGCTAAGCGTCATTTTAAACTAGAGGATGATATAAGGTTTCATCATCTTGAAACAACAATGGATGGTGTTCCTGTGGAACTGCATTTCTTCCCTTGTACAATGAATAATCCTATCTATCATGCTAGACTGCAGAAATGGTTTCGTAGGAATGCTGATTTGCAATGCTCAAATGTTGTTAGCCTGCCGGATGGAGTTGGCGAGATGGCTATACCAACGACGGCATTCAACGTGATTTATCAGCTAACGCATCTTTATCACCATTTCTTCGATGAAGGGATTGGAATGAGGCAAATCATTGACTATTTCCTTGTAGTCAATGATTTCTCAAAAAATGTATTTTTGAATAATAATTTTTCGAATCCCTCCGTCTCCCTTTCCAAAGGGAGCTCCACTTTCTCCCCAAGCCCCTCTTCCTCAGGAAGCGGGGATGTAACCGCCCTCTGTGCTGAGTTTTTCGAATCACCCCGTCCCTCTTTAGCCAAAGAGGGCTCCACCTCTCACCCAAGCCCTCTCTCCTCAGAAGAGAGGGATGTAACCGCCCTCCGGTGCTCAGAACCGCTTCGCTATAAGGATGGCGGGGCATCAAAGCCCTCGCCAGATTGTTTGTCGGCTAGCGCATCAAAGGTCTCGCCAAGTTGTGCGGGCTGGGACCGCTTGGATGTTATTGGGGATATGGCTTCTGATGTTTCTGACAGTTCTGCTTCCGCTGCAGGTTCTTCTGCCTATGCTGCTTTTGATGTGGTGCGGAGAGAATTGAAATATCTTGGATTATGGAAGTTTGCAGGGGCGGTGATGTATGTGCTGCATGAAGCTTTGGGATTACCTGAGGAGAAGATGATAGCTCCGATGAATGAAAAGCGAGGAAAGTTGTTGCTGGTAGAGATTCTGAATGGTGGTCGGACAGCACTTCACCAAGTATGGGCATTTCACACAACAAGGAATGGCAAAGAAATACTTCCTGAAGATATGGAGGAATATGCACTTCGTGCGATATTATCCTGCTGAGGCTTTGAGTGAGCCAATCTTCAGAACTTGGCATTTCTTCTGGAGGATGAAGAACAAGAAATAATAGATTCCTAAGATTTTGCATTGGCTCGGAGTCTGAGATTCCTTCTTCCTTGAAGGAGGCGGAATGGAATGAACAATATGCTAGCGTCCAAAAGCGATCTTGGGTGAGCTTGTTCTCATTGATGTTCTTTGTTACTATGTACTGAATCATAAAGCGTTTATTTTTTTGTGATAGTATCCTTCCGACCCTTTCGGGACAGGAGCATCATCCTCTTTGAATGACGGTGCAAAGATACGAAATCGGAAAACGTCACTTCATACTTCCTCACACTTTCTCATACTTTCTCACACTTTCTCATACTTGGGATTGGTGGTTTGCTGAAAAATAGAGCGAGGATGTTACTGCCTGGTATGCTTCTTATAACCATGTTACTTTTGATGCATAAGTATTATACTTACGGGGCAAAAGTGACATACTTACGAGGGGAAAGTAACTGAAGGATGGTTGACGTAAATCTGAACTCTGAATACTGAATACAGAAAAAACCTGCGTTAAATATGTGTTAATAACATATGTTAACTATCTATATATCATTTCTTTATATTCTTTCTTGATCGCGCTGTATATCAAAGATGAAAAACCGATAAGTTCAGCTTCAGTCTCGCAGATTGTTTTTGTCTTGGTCTTTTAAGTCCCACAGATTGCACAGATTATCACAGATATTGGACCTGTGCGGGATGGGATCTCGCAGATCTGATCATAAGAAATATTGGACCTATCAGGAATGTGGATATTGAACTGAATAAGGTCAATGCCTTCATCGGGGAGCAAAGTAGCCTTCTGGAGTTTACAATACTAATGATATTAAAACAAACTGATTACTTATGGAAAAAATCATGACGAAACCATCCATCTTCAGATACGAAGGGCATAACTATCTGGTGCCCTTCCTCATTATCAGCAGTCTCTTCTTCATGTGGGGCTTTGCCCATGGCATCCTGGAGGTGTTGAATCCGCATTTCCAGGAGTCGTTCCATATCAGCAAGGCAATGTCGGCCCTGACGCAGGCAGCTGTCTATGGTGCCTACTTTCTGATGGCGCTGCCTGCCGGATGGATTATCCGGAAGTGGGGCTACAGGAGGGGTGTGATAACAGGACTGGTTCTCTTCGGTATCGGTGCTCTGATGTTCATACCGGGAAGCAGGATCAACAGTTTCTACTTCTTCGTTCTGTCGCTGTTTGTGATAGGATGCGGACTGACCTGTCTGGAAACGAGTGCGAATCCTTATACTACGGTACTGGGACATCCTGACAAGGCGGAGAGCAGAATCAACCTGTCGCAGTCGCTCAATGGTATCGGCTGGATTGTGGGACCGCTGGTTGGCGGTCAGCTTCTGTTCTCGGGTGTCAACATCGCTATCCCTTATGCCCTGGTGGGTATCTTCGTGCTTTCAGTGGCACTGGTCCTGTCAAGGATCAAGTTGCCGGACCCAAGGAGAGCGCATGAGGCGGATACGAACGAGAAGGTGGAGGAGAAGCCGATGCGAGTGATGGCATTCGGTTTCGGTATGCTGACCTTGTTTCTTTATGTGGCAGCCCAGACGGGTGTGAACAGTTTCTTCATCAACTATGCTGAGGAGAGTATTCATATAGAGAAGCAGACTGCCAGTCTGTATCTCGCCTTTGGCGGAATGGGGCTGTTCTTTATCGGCCGACTGGCTGGTGGTGTCATCATGAATTATATCCAGCCAAGGCTGGTGCTGCTGGCCTGTGCCATCCTCACCTTTGTTGCCACATTGATTGTGGTGGTATGTAGTGGAACCTTATCGCTCATTGCGTTCTTCGCCCTATATCTGGGAGAGAGCATCATGTTTCCGACCATCTTCTCATTGGCATTGAGGGATGCGGGTACAAAAACAAAATTAGCCTCTTCCCTACTCATCATGACGATAGTGGGTGGAGCGGTTGCTCCTGTAATCATGGGGTATATTGCGGATACTACGGGGAGCATGGCGATTGCTTTTATGATACCGTTGGTATGTTATGGGGTGATTGGAACGTATGCGTTATCGAATCGCCACGTTCCTCTTTAGATAAAAGGAGGATTTTTCGAAAACCTACCCGTCCTTCCTTACCCTTAAGGAAGGCTCCACCTCTCACCCCGACCCTCTCTCCTCAGGAGCGAGGGAGAAAACCGCCCTACTCGGTGCTCGGAACCGCTTCGCTCTAAGGTTGGCGGACCATCAAAGGTCTTCGCCATATTATGCGGGATGGGACCGCCGGGGGAAGGAAGTTTATAGTTAATAGTTTATAGTTAATAGTTTACAATTAATAGTTTATAGGTTGCAGTTTATTGATGATTTGAGGGTAATTGGCTGATGAGTTGCAGATTTCTTGCGAATTTCTTGGTAGTTTCAAGAAAAAAGCGTACTTTTGCGACCAAAGTTTAACGTTTGAAATAAAAGATTATGGCAACATTAACTATACAAGTGGAGGACAGAAGTGTTATGGCGGGACTAAAGAAGGTACTTGAGTCTATGAAAGGTGTCGTGATAGTTCCTAATCACCAGAAAAAAACTGGAATAGAGGAAGCTATGGATGATATTCGCCATGGTAGAGTTACTGAATATGAAAGTGCTGATGATATGTTCGAAAAGTTGGGAATATGAAATACAAAATCATAGCTACCAAACACTTTCAGAAGGATGTGAAACGTTGTAAAAAACGTAATCTTCCAATGGAAAAGCTCAAGAAGGTAATTCGCTTACTTGAAGAGACCGGAAAATTACCTTCTGAATATAAATAGATTAAAATCCTGCACGGATAGAAAGTGGTATACACTTTAATTGCCTAATATATGGAAAACACAAAAGGATTAGATTTTTAATTTTAATTATATACTTTAAGATTGGCAGGGCTTTTGATGAAGCTCTACCCGTCTGAAGCAGACTTTCGCCCTGTATCTGGGAGAGTGCTTCATGTTTCCGACTATTTTCTCTTTGGCATTGAGGGATGCTGGTACAAAGACCAAGCTAGCCTCTTCCCTACTCATCATGACGATAATGGGTGGAGCGGTTGCTCCTGTAATTTTTCGAAAACCTACCCGTCCTTCCTTACCTTTTTTCGAAAATCACCCCGTCCCTCTTTACCCTTAAAGAGGGCTCCACCTCTCATCTCGGTCTTCTCCCCTCAGGGAAGAAGAGGGAAACCGCCCTACTCGGTGCTCGGAACCGCTTCGCTCTAAGGTTGGCGGACCATCAAAGATCTTCGCCAGATTATGCGGGATGGGACCGCCTTACTATAGCTTGCAGATTGGGACCGCCTTATTATAGCTTGATGATTGACCTATCTATTCCATCAAAGGTCTTCGCCAGATTGTGCGGGATGGGACCGCCAGGGGAAAGAGAGTTAATAGTTTATAGTTAATAGTTTACAATTAATAGTTTATAGGTTGCAGTTTATTGATGATTTGAGGGTAATTGATGATAAGTTGCAGATTTGTTGCGAATTTCTTGGTATTCTAGAATATGCTTATAGGCATAGCTCTATCAATGAGCTATGCTGATGAGTTTACTTCCTAAGGCTGTTTCTATACGAGCAATGGTTTGAGTCGTGAAGTTATGTCTGCCTGTTAACCATTTGGAGATTTCTGAGTCCCGCTTGTTGAGTAATCGGGCGAAATCCTTTTGGGTGAGTCCTTTGGCTTTCAGGATCTCACTAATGCGCTCGGCAATGCCAAAAGACAAATCGAACTCTGCCTTTTGCTCGGCTGGTATCGCAGCGAGGCAATCACGGAATAATTTATTCTGTATCATACGCTTAAATTTCAAAGGTTGCACTTTCTATGTCTGTTATCATATTCTTTTCAGTGGTAATGAGGCCATTTGCAATATAGCAAAAATAATACTTTTATTGATAGTTTGTTCACTTTTAAGTGAATAATTAAGAATAATTATCATAAATATACATTATGGAACTCAACAATACACCACAACACAAATCATTCCTCTGGCACCTCGACTTCGAGCCATTCACCTGGCACACCTTCTACGGAGAGCAATGTCCACCATTCGTTACCGAAGAGAACAAAGAGGCATGGAAACGCTATCTGACAAAAGTCATCAAGAAGCATCTGAAGAAAGAGGTGATGAATACACCTGAGTTCAGGGATATTGAACTCCAGATAAGAGAAGAAAAACTGTTGCGCATAAAATGGGACGAACAGAGAAAACGGTCCATGGAGAAGCAACGGTATCGCGCCAAGATGGAGCGACCTAGAATCAACTATATTCCGAAAGGGCTGAGCGTGGACTATGAAGAAGAATACTCCAAATATCTGATGCAGGAAGTAAGCTTTGAGCCAAGAGACAATGATGACTTCACGGCTCTGCTACGCCTATTGGAACGATGGCACAAGAAATCCATTCCACAGATATTGGAGAAGAAGAGACCCGATGCAGCGTATGCCATCGCCATAGCGCTGTGTAAGCATATACCTCTGCTCATCAACCGAGATGATATACAAGACTTGGTAGGCGAATACAAAAGACGAATCGGGAAACTGATATATGACAGCTATCAAGCCCTGGTGAAAGCAGTCAAGCAATGGAACCACGAGGAGAAACGCCAGGAGGTATGCCGCTATATCAAAGAGACAGCAGGGCAATACCCCAATCATCGAGGCATGAAGAAGAAGTTGATGGACTTGATGCCTGAAACACCATTTGAAGGAGAGCCGATGGCTGTGACTCGTGAGCCAAACGACATAGAGAAATCACTCCTGTAAATTTATCAACTACACCAATAATGAAACAGAAACAATGAGAGAAGCACCAATAATTTTACCAGTGTTCACAACCAGTGTGCCTTTGGATTTTCCATCTGAAGGCACGTTTGCGTTCAATAAGAAAACCCATAAGCAGTTGGAGGTGACGGTGAGAATCAACGAGCACCAGTACTTCAACATGAACTTTTTAAATCATGATGGTTATATCATGGCATGCTGCAGATGGGCGCATGTATTGGACTTTGCAGAGAACGGTTATGACCGCTATGAGCAGATCATTAAAAAACATTTCCGGAAGAAATATCCTGTCATCAGCAGTCTGTATGGACAGCATACCGATACGGCTGAGGACATCCATATCTCCCCCATCGGCTTTGAAGGCAATCCCAAGGAATGGTATATCTCCATGCGCATCTATGGAGAAAAGTTCGATGACCTGTTGCACGGCAATCTGCTGATGAACGTAGCATTTGCCTCTGCCGTGGGTAATCTGTGTATGGCAAGCGTGGACGTGTTCAAGGAAATCATGAAGAGCGATGCCAAGCAGCCGAAGATATTGCTGAAGGAGTTGACTGGCATCGACGAGATAGACAAGAACTTTGACTTCGGCAATTATCTGGATGCCAGGAATCCAGAGACAGGCGAGATTATATCTACTGCAAGAGAAGACGGTAAGGCTTCGGGAGTGGAACTGCCTGAGGAAATAGAAATGCCACAGAATATGGAGATGTACCCAGTTAGTACCTATTTCTTTTTCTTCACGGAAACGCTGAAAGACATGGACTTTGTCATATTCAGTAATGCCTTGTATTTTGAAATCTATGGCATGATGAGGAAGTTGAAGGAATATGATTTCTTTACTGACGAAAAGTTGGAAGAACTGGAGAAAACCATTTCTATCTTGGGTGATAAGGTGATAGCAGGAGAAGATGCCGGTACAGAGCGACTGCGGATTACATCAATTGTATATCTGATAACGAAGAAGATGCGTACACCATTGTTGGAAGAGAAATACCATGTCAAGGAGACAGAAGAAGGTAAGTTTGCCTTGGAACTGGATGGGTATATCAAGAAACTGATATGGAGGAAATGGGATACCACCTATCTGGAAGAACGAATGAAGCAAGAGGATGAAGTCACGGCAAAGGTGGAGGCAGACCAAGCTCTTGTCAAGAAAAAGAGTGCAGAATGGAAAGCCATCATGGAAGGAATGTCGTTCAATGCCTTTCTGTTGTTCCACAGCAAGATGAACGAACTGATGAAGACCAAGAAGGCAACACTCGTCAAATATGGTTTCCTGGCAACGGAAATGCTGGATAACCATAAGCGCTATTGGGCATGTTCCTACTATTGGCACAACAAGAAATATGATGAACAGGAATATATAAGGTACAGAAAACAGACTGAAATCATCGTAACCATCTTCTATGAAGGTATTCTGAGAGGAACACAGTATGGCAATCACCCTAGAACGAAATATGCCTTGAAGATTCATAGCATCATCGAGGAATTGATGAATAAAGACTGGAGTAAAGTTAACGAGACACTTAAATTAAATAATGAAGAAAATCAAGCTATTTGATTACCAAGAGGATATGAAGGAACGGATTGAGAAGGCGTTGCGCCTTCATCGGTCCGTGATGGCACAAATGCCAACGGGTACGGGAAAAACGGTTCTACTCGCTTCGGTCGTAGAATCGTTTTTGAGGGAACATTCCAATTGTAAAGTTTGGATTGTTGCCCATAGAAGGGAGTTGGTTTCTCAGATTCGAGAAACTATTGAAAGAATCTTTTCGAAAACCCACCCGTCCTCCCTTACCCTTAAGGGAGGCTCCACCGCTTTCCCCAAGCCCCTTTCCCCTCAGGGGACAGGGGATGTAACCGCTCCTACTCGTCGCTCGGAACCGCTACGCTCTAAGGTTGGCGGACCATCAAAGGTCTCGCCAGATTGTTTGTGCGGTGTAAACCGCCTTGCTAAAAAAGAGGATGGAACTTCTTCCAATTTGATAGAAAAGCCGTTGGATTCTTCACTCTTCACTCTTCGTTCTTCACTTATTAAGGCGGTGTCGATACAATGGTTGTCGAAGCACTATGACGAGATAGAGGAAGAACCGGGAATGATTGTGATTGACGAGGCGCACCATGCCCTTGCCAAGACCTATAAGGAGATGTGGGAGAGATTCCCGAAAGCTAAGTTCCTGGGGCTGACGGCTACACCTTGCCGATTGAATGGTAAGGGTTTTACTGATCTGTTTGACGTATTGGTGCAGTCGTGGAGTGTTCCTGAGTTTATCAGCAAGGGAAGATTGGCGACATACGATTTCGTGAGCATCAAGTCGGATGGTGTGACGCAACGGCTCATCGACTCCTTGCAGAAGCGAGGAGCAGATGGTGACTACCAGAACAAGGAAATGGATATGTTGCTGAATAAGAAACCGAGCATCGAAAGGCTCTATCGGAGTTTGGAAGAATTTGGTAAAGACAGAAAAGGCATCGTGTATGCTATCAATATCAGTCATGCTAATGCTATTGCCGAGTTCTACAGAGAACACGGCATAGCAGCTGTTGCCATTGATAGTAAAACGCCAAGTTCTTTACGAAAAGAACTTATTGAAAGGTTCAAAGCTTCTAATACTTCTTTTTCGAATCACCCTGTCAAATTTTCTAAAATCACCCCGTCCCTCTTTACCATAAAAGATGGAGATTTTTCGAAAATCACCCCGTCCCTCTTTACCCTTAAAGAGGGCTCCACCTCTCACCCCGACCCTCTCACCCTCAGGGGAGAGGGAGGAAACCGCCCTACTCGGTGCTCGGAACCGCTACGCTCTAAGGATGGCGGACCATCAAAGGTCTCGCCAGGTTGTGCGGGATGGGACCGCCTTGGTGATGGTCTTGGTGATGGGCTTGCTGCTACTTGCTTGCGGGTTGCTGATGGGGGTAGTGACCGCCTTGCTGATGCTGCTCCGATACAAGTGCTGGTAAATGTGGACATATTCTCGGAGGGATTTGATTGTCCGGATGTGGAGTTTGTACAGTTGGCACGACCAACGCTGTCGCTTGCCAAGTATCTACAGATGGTGGGACGAGGATTGCGAGTGGCTAAGGGAAAGAAGAACTGCGTGATTATTGATAATGTGGGACTGTATCGGGTGTTCGGATTGCCTTCGCAAGTATGGAACTGGAAGGCTACATTTGAAGGAAAATTGAAATATGGCAGGAAAAAGGAAACGTCACAGGAAAAAGCATTCTTCCAGATGAACGGAAAGCAAGAAACTGTGCCTGTTGGTCAAGACTCAGAAATGATGATGGTGATGAGTCATGAGGAACTGATGCAGTCGCTAAAGTATCGGGAGTTTGTGGATTGCAATGATGATTTTGCCATCGTCAAGTTACCTGACGGAAAGATGACGGTGGTAAACCGGCAAGGCGAACAGGTGATAGAACCAGGCAACTATTATGACATGAAGTTCTTGCAAGGTAATATCTTATCCTATCGACCTCGCAGAAAGACTGTATGTTACTACGACCTCTTGGCGAGAGTTGTCATAGACGAGGACATTCATGCGAAAGATGCTCCCGAGGTAATCACCATCAATAAATGGGAATTTATCGAATATAATGGTCTCTTCAGGTCTCGTACCTATGAGTACTTTGCTTTACCTTTTCGCCCTTCCCAATATGACCTATGGAATTATGGATATTATTTGATATACAACTTTCAACGCTCTACAGCCAGTGGTTGTCAGGAATGGATATATAAAGAGGAGGATGGCGGCTCTATGCGTATGTATAAAGAAAACAGTGAAAAGGTTTGTTTTTTACGTGGCGACCATACTCATGTATATTGGCTGTGCGCCGACCTGTACGATAGTGGCATAGTGGTCATGGACAGTCATGAGGATTATTACTTCGTTGACTCCAGCTTGAAAAAGACCTATATAGGTTGCAATCAACCCAAAACAGAAAGCGAAAATTTGATGGTTGCGATGCCTCGGCTTGGCAAAGTGGTCTATGAGCGAGAAATGAAGCGTAGGAAAAAGCAAGAGGAACAGGAGTTGGAGCTTATGCACGAGAAGTCGGAGGCAGGACATGTGGAATTGTATCAAGCAGGAAAGAAATGGGGCGTGAAGGTAGATGGTAAAGTTATCGTGCCACCCCTCTACCACAGCATAGCGCAACCTGTAGGTGCCTATTGCGCCTTTGAACAGATTCCCCAACATTGGGGCGTTATGACATTGAAAGGAAAAGTGATTGTTGATGCCAAATATGAGAAGGTGGAGATTCGTGACAATGGAATCGCCGTGGTAACAGGCATTACGGGTAAAACACAGACAATCAAACTTTTAAAGGTAAAAGGGTAAAAAAGTAAAAGGGTAAAAAGGATTTTTGCTTTTTGAAATGACAATGAAGAAGATAAAGCTTTTTGATTATCAGGAGGACATGGTGAAGAGAGTGCAAGAGTAATAATCCGATATGGATTGTTGCTCATCGAAGAGAACTTGTTTCGCAGATAAAAGGCACTTTGAATAAGTCGCTTCTTATTTTTTCGAATCACCCCGTCCCTCTTTCCAAAGAGGGCTCCACCTCCACCCCAAGCCCCTCCTCCTCAGAAGGAGGGGATGTAACCGCCCTCCGGTGCTCGGAACCGCTACGCTCTAAGGTTGGCGGACCATCAAAGGTCTCGCCAGATTGTTTGTCGGCTGGCGCATCAAAGGAGGCGTCAGCTGGCTCTATTTCTTCCCTAAATTCTACTTCAAATACTTCCGATGAGATTGAGGTGTTGGTGAGTGTAGAAATGACCCAAGAAGAATTTACTTATACACCACTTGTGATAAAAACGCATAAAAGAAGTAGGTGGTTGTGACAAAAACAGACCGATGTGAACAAGAGTTCATGTCGGTCTGTTTTTGTATATGTATGTTTCTTAACTAACGTTTTCGACGTTGCTGATGTCCAGGTCTCATCATTTCCATTGCCATCCCGAAGCACCTTCTTCTGAAGGCAAGATATGTTTACCATTCGGACTTCGACTTGTATAGCAGTCTTATCCATTCCCATTTAGCCTTGTACCAAGTTTCTGTTCGTAGGCTCATAAGTCTAGCTACATGACTTCCTCCATCCTTGTCATTACTGGCAACGACTTGTCGTTCGCTTCGCTTGGCGGTAAATACCTGCGGTTGGATTCGAACCAACTAGGTCAGTGTCATGCCCGACACACTATAAAATAAGGAGGATGTGACTTTTCATAATCACATCCTCCTTATTTCATATTAGAGATATTCTTAAGTCTGATAAACTCATAGACACCATAATCAATAGATTCTGGGACCAAAGATGGTAGTACCCACACGCACCATATTACTGCCGTGCTTCACGGCAATCCGGTAATCGTGACTCATACCCCAACTTCTTTCACAGAAGGCATCATCATCGGCAAAATACTTCTCCTTCACTTCCTTGAAGAAAGCATAGGCAGCATCAAACTCCTGAGCTATCTGCTGCTCATCATCCGTATTGGATGCCATCATCATGATACCGCAAATCTGCACATGCTCCATCGTTTTCCATTCGCCAGCCTCCAGGAGTTCACGGCACTCGTCAAACGAGAAGCCCGATTTGGTATCTTCCTCTGCAATATGCAATTCCAGAAGAACCTTTACCACTCGGTCGTGCTTGGCAGCCTGCTTGTTGATTTCCTTCATCAGTTTCAAGCTATCCACCGATTCTATCATAGAAATATACGGAGCGATATACTTCACCTTGTTGGTCTGAAGATGACCGATGAAATGCCACTCGATATCCTTAGGCAAGGATACCACCTTCTTGGCGAGTTCCTGTTCATGGCTTTCACCAAAGATACGTTGCCCCTCAGCGTATGCAGCTTCGATATATTCGTTGGGATGAAACTTACTGATAGCTACGAGATTAACTCCCGAAGGCAAGTTATCCAACACTTCCCGAAGATTTCCTTTTACATCATAGTCCATATCACAAATGTTGAATGTTGAATGTTGAATGTTAAATGTTGAATGTTGAATGTTAAATTAACCTTTGTGTCCCGTTAGGCAACTCAACATTCAACATTCAACATTCAACATTAATTATTACTCAGCAGGCTGCTCTGCATTGCCCTGTTCATACTCAGGCACGTCGTTCTTCTCCTCCTTATTAGGAGCCTGATGCTCGAATACATCCATCAGGTTGGTCTCGTTAAGACCTACTGTATCATAGTCAATCATAGTCTTGCCCATTTCCTCGTCAACATAACGGAGTGCACGAGCCAAAGACTTAGCCTGAACGAGATAGTTTACAGTAGAACGCTTCTCCTTCTCAGTCTTCTCATCAATGGTGATAAACTGCAACTTAGCCTTGTACCACTTATCATCATCGTCTACATCGCTGAAGAAAACCTCATTGTAGGCAGCCTTTGCAATACCACTAACCTGAAATTCTCCGCTAACATATACAGACATTTCGTCTGTGATAGCACTCTCAGCCTCTGTAAAGCTCAAGGCATCTACGAGATAATTCTCTGTAACTACTTTCTCAGAACCATCCTCCATAGTCTTCTGATATCTCACTTTGGTTGTAAACCAAGTAACATTTGCTCTACTTCTCATTTTTTACCTTTCTTATTTTTAATATTTAATAAATAATCATTTATTTTAGGCTAGGACGAACACGCCGCTCTACCCTGTTTTGAAATCCTAAATCACAGTTTTGAGATGCAAAGTTATAAAAAAGAATGCAGAAAAGCAACAGAAATACAAGATTTTTATTAAAATATAAAATTAAATTAAAATCTTTTCCGTATTTTCAGCTAATTTTCTTAACTTTGCACGCGATTAGCGGGAAGTGGGCTCTTTTTAATGGCCGTAAATTATCTTCTCGACTTGGATAATTAATAGAAAGAAAGAAAAAGATGCCAGAAATATCTGTACGCGGTCTTGAAATGCCAGAGTCACCAATCAGAAAGTTGGCTCCATTGGCTGCCGCAGCAAAGAAACGTGGAGTAAAGGTGTATCACCTCAATATCGGTCAGCCAGACCTACCTACTCCTCAGTGTGGTCTCGATGCATTGAAGCACATCGACCGCACCATCCTGGAGTATTCTCCAAGCCAAGGCTATCTCAGTTATCGTGAGAAGCTAGTAGACTATTACAAGAAATTCAATATCAACGTAACTGCCGATGATATCATTATCACATCGGGAGGTTCTGAGGCTGTGCTCTTCTCTTTTATGAGTTGTTTGAACCCTGGAGATGAGATTATCGTTCCAGAACCTGCTTACGCCAACTATATGGCATTCGCCATTTCTGCAGGTGCCAAGATCCGTACCATCGCCACCACCATTGAGGAAGGTTTCTCTTTGCCTAAGGTAGAGAAGTTTGAGGAGCTGATCAATGAGCGCACACGTGCCATTCTGATCTGCAACCCTAACAACCCTACAGGATATCTTTATACCCGCCGTGAGATGAACCAGATTCGTGACTTGGTGAAGAAGTACGATCTTTACCTCTTCTCAGATGAAGTATATCGTGAGTATATCTACACCGGCAGCCCTTATATCAGCGCGATGCATCTGGAAGGTATCGAACAGAACACTGTACTTATCGACTCTGTATCCAAACGATACAGCGAGTGTGGTATACGTGTGGGTGCTCTGATTACCAAGAATGCAGAGATTCGTAAGGCGGTGATGAAGTTCTGCCAGGCTCGCCTCTCTCCTCCATTGATTGGTCAGATAGTAGCCGAGGCTTCACTCGATGCACCGGAAGAATACTATCGTGACGTATATGATGAGTACGTAGAACGCCGTAAATGTCTGATTGACGGACTCAACCGCATTCCAGGCGTATATTCTCCTATCCCTATGGGAGCCTTCTACACCGTAGCAAAATTGCCTATCGACGATTCAGACAAGTTCTGTCGCTGGTGTCTGGAGGAATTTGAATATGAGGGCGAAACCGTGATGATGGCTCCTGCTTCTGGTTTCTATACCACTCCAGGTGCAGGCCGCAATCAGGTACGTATGGCTTACGTCTTGAAGAAGGATGACCTGAACCGTGCATTGACCGTTCTTGCCAAGGCGCTCGAAGCCTATCCGGGAAGAGTGGAAGACGAAGGACTATAATAATTAATAATGTATATTGATAATTGATAATTGGGTACATACCATCATCCGCAAGGCAATTATTAATTATCAATTATTAATTCTACATTAGAATGAATTTTCCTCTATTTATAGCAAAGAGATTATATAGCGATCAGGGCGACAAACGTAAAGTTTCTCGCCCTGCTATTCATATAGCCACCGCAGGTGTTGCCATCGGTCTCGCCATCATGATCATGTCTGTATGCGTGGTGCTGGGATTCAAACATACCATCCGTGACAAGGTGATTGGATTCGGAAGCCATATACAGGTGGCCGACTTCTTGACCCTGCAACAGCAGAACCAATATCCGGTGGTGATGAACGACTCGATGGTAAACGTCCTGAAGAAGATACCTGGCGTCAAACATGTTCAGAAATTCGCCATGAAAGAAGGTATCCTCAAGACGGACAACGACTTTCTGGGAGTTGTCCTCAAGGGCGTAGGACCTGATTTCGACTCTACCTTTATCCATCAAAACATGGTAGAAGGCAGCATTCCGAAGTTTGACGACAAAGCGAGCCACAACCAGATTCTCATTTCTAAGTTGATGGCAGACAAGCTGAAACTGAAGAACGGAGAGCGAATCTTCGCCTACTTCATCGACAACAACGGAGTAAGAATGCGTAGATTCACCATCAAGGGTATCTATGAGACCAATTTGAAGAAGTATGATGAAATCATGGTCTATACCGATCTCTACACAGCCATAAAGCTGAATGGATGGGAAGACGACCAGACCAGCGGAGCAGAGCTTACAGTCAATGATTTCGACAAGCTCAACGAAACGGAAGACTATATAATAAATAAGGTGAACCGTACGGTAGACCATTACGGAGAAACCTACAGCAGTGCCACCATCAAGGATTTGAACCCGAACATCTTCCAGTGGCTCAGCCTGATGGACCTGAACGTATGGATTATTCTCGGATTGATGGTAGTGGTAGCCGGCGTAACGATGATCAGCGGCCTGCTTATCATTATTCTGGAACGCACTTCAATGATTGGAGTGATGAAGGCGCTGGGTGCCCGCAACAAGACCATCCGCCATACCTTCCTCTGGTTTGCCGTATTCATCATCGGCAAGGGAATGATATTAGGTAACATCATCGGTCTAGGTCTGTTGACCATCCAGAATCTGACAGGCATGGTAAAGCTTGATGCACAGACTTACTACGTAAGTACCGTGCCAATAGAGTTTAACTGGCTATTCATTCTGGCATTGAATGTAGCCACCTTGCTTATCAGCGTATTCATGCTTGTAGCACCAAGTTATCTCATTTCTCATATCCATCCAGCTAAGTCGATGAGATATGAATAAATCACTTTATCCCATTATTGCTGTCCATTTATAGCAATAATGGGATAAAAACTTTACTATTTTACCTAGTTTTTGCATTATTTTGCCTCTAGCACGAAAATAATGCACATTTTTTTTTGCGATGTGCAGTATTTTCAGTATCTTTGCACAAAATTTTGTAAATTGTGCAATGGATTCAATACCAAGTTTTAACTCGTATATTGAGAGAAGCATCATCAAGAACTGGAACCTTGATGCGCTCACCGATTATAAGGGAGCCACACTCCAGTATCATGACGTTGCAAGAAAGATTGAGAAACTTCACATCCTGTTCGAGAACAGCGATGTTAAGAAGGGTGACAAGATAGCCGTATGTGGTAGAAATAGTAGTCAATGGGCAGTAGCTTTTTTGGCCATTATCACGTACGGAGCTATTGTCGTTCCTATACAGAACGAATTTAAGCCTGAACAGATTCACAACATCGTGAATCACAGTGAGAGCAAGCTCCTGTTCGTAGGCGACGTGGTAGCTACAGAGATTACTCCAGATGAAATGCCATCTCTGGAAGGAATCATCCACCTACCCGATAATTCACTCGTCATATCACGCTCTGAAAAACTTACCTATGCACGTGAACACCTCAACGAGATGTTTGGTCACAGGTATCCGAAATATTTCAGAGCAGAACATGTAAAATATCACGTTGACGACCCAGAAGAGTTGGCGATGATCAACTACACCAGCGGAACAACAGGTTTCTCTAAAGGTGTGATGCTGCCGTATAGAGCACTTTGGGGTAATCTGGATTATCTCATCGACTCGGTGAGTCCTAAGATAGGAAAGAATTGCAACATTCTCTCTACCCTGCCGATGGCACATATGTACGGACTAATGACAGAGTTCCTCTACAATATCGTAGAGGGCAACCACATCTTCTTCCTCACCCGTCTCCCGAGTCCTACGCTCATCTCAGAGGCGCTGGCAGAAATAAAGCCCGACATTCTCTTCGCTGTACCGCTCGTGGTAGATAAGATCGTAAGAAAGGAAGTGTTCCCACATATCCAGACCAACCGCGCAAAGCTTCTGATGAACATGCCTGTCATCAACAAGCGCATCAAGGAGAAGGTGCGTGAGTTCGTGCTGCGTAAGTTTGGTGAGCACCCATACGAGGTAGTTGTCGGTGGAGCACCGCTCAACAAAGAGATAGAAAACTTCTTTATAAGCATCGGATTCCCTATCGCCATGGGATACGGTACCACAGAGACTGCACCGCTCATCACCTTCGCCCATCAGGACAACTACGTGGCTGGAAGCTGCGGTGTTGCTGTGAAGCACATGGAGGTAAAGGTATTGAGCGATGACCCAGAGAATGTAGCAGGAGAACTGGTTTGCCGAGGCATCAACGTGATGAAGGGATACTACAAGAATCAGGAAGCTACTGATGCTGTTCTTGACGAAGACGGATGGTTCCACACAGGCGACTTGGCAACAATGAGTGCTGACGGACATTTCTTTGTAAGAGGACGCAGCAAGAACATGCTTCTCGGTCCTAACGGTCAGAATATCTATCCGGAAGAAATTGAGGACAAGCTTAATTCTCTGGCAATGGTAAACGAGAGCATCGTACTGCAAAGTAACGACAGGCTCGTTGCTCTTGTTCACCCGGACATGGAGGAAGTAAGCAATCTCGGATTCTCCGATGAAGACCTGGTCAACATCATGGAGGAGAACCGAAAGGAACTGAACCAGCAGATGCCAAGCTTCGCACATATCTCACGTATCCAATTGCACGATACAGAATTCGAAAAGACCGCCAAGAAGTCAATTAAAAGATATTTGTATCAAGACGTAATATAACAGATAATTGTATCAAAACACAATAAATATGGAGATACCAAGCTTTAATGCACTTATAGAGAAGAGCATCGTAGATCATTGGGATATGGATGCTCTTACCGACTACAAGGGAGCCACCTTGCAGTACCATGATGTAGCACGTAAAATAGAGAAATTACACATCATGTTCGAGAATTCAGGCGTGGTAAAGGGCGACAAGATTGCTCTTTGCGGTCGCAACAGTGCCAACTGGGCAGTAGCATTCCTCGCTACCCTCACCTACGGTGCCATCGCTGTGCCTATTCTGCATGAGTTCATGCCAGACCAAATACACAACATCGTGAATCACAGCGATGCCAAACTGCTCTTCGTTGGCGACGTAGTAGCTACACAGGTAGACGCTACCAAGATGCCAGGACTTGAGGGTATCATCTATATACCAGACTATTCACTTGTTGTATCTCGCACAGATAAGCTGACTTACGCTCGCGAACACCTCAATGAGATGTTTGGTATCAAGTACCCAAAGTACTTCCGCAAGAACCACGTCAACTATTACAAGGATCAGGATCCGGAGGAGCTGGCAATGATCAACTATACCAGCGGAACCACAGGCTTCTCTAAGGGCGTGATGATTCCATACCGTGCCCTTTGGGGTAATGCCGATTTTGCAGAGAATGTATTGGGCAAGAAGATTAAGCCGGGAGATTCTGTCATCAGTATCTTGCCGATGGCTCACATGTATGGCATGGCGTTCGAATTCATCTTCGAGTTCATCAAGGGTTGCCATATCTTCTATCTCACCCGCATTCCTAGTCCTGCCATTATCGCAGAGGCATTCGGACGCATCAAGCCAGCAGTCATCATTGCAGTGCCACTGGTTATTGAGAAGATTATCCGTAAGAAGGTATTCCCAAAGATACAGAACAACCGCATGCGCATGCTTCTCCACATGCCTGTAATCAACAAGAAGGTGAAGGAGAAAATTTGTGACCAGGTGACCAATGCCTTCGGCGGTAACTTCTATGAGGTGATTATTGGTGGTGCAGCCTTCAATCAGGAAGTAGAAAGTTTCCTACATAGCGTAGGATTCAAATATACCGTAGGATATGGTGCAACAGAATGTGCACCTATCATCTGCTACGAGGATTACAAGCATTTCGTACCGGGGTCCTGCGGTAAGGCGGCTCTCCACATGATGGTCCGCATCGACAGTCCAGACCCAGAGAATGTACCAGGAGAGATTCTGGCTAAGGGTCCTAACGTGATGTTGGGTTACTATAAGAACGAAGAAGCTACCAAGCAGACCATCGATGAGAACGGATGGTATCACACCGGCGACCTCGGAACCATGGATGGCGACGGCAATGTATTCATCAAGGGACGCAGCAAGAACATGCTGCTCGGTGCCAGCGGACAGAACATCTACCCTGAAGAAATTGAGGATAAGCTCAATTCCCTGGCTCTTGTTGCAGAAAGCGTGGTAGTACAGAAGGGCGATAAACTCGTTGCGCTGGTTCACCCAGATTATGATGAGGCACAGACTCTCAATCTCGGTGCCAATGAACTTGCCGACATCATGGAGCAGAACCGCCAGGAACTCAATTCCATGATACCTGCCTATAGCAAAGTATCAGAAATCAGAATTCACGAAGAGGAATTTGAGAAGACTCCTAAAAAGAGTATTAAGCGATTCCTGTATACAATCAATGATTAAACTAATTTCGTTCAGATATGAAAAAAGTGAGCTACCTTCAACAGAAGAAGCTCACTTTTTTGTTTTATGTCAATGTGTTGATATTCTATCTATCAGTGCCTTGGGAGATTACTCCTGCTCTGCACGATCATCTACATTATCACCTTCTGTAGGAGAAAGAGTAGCCTTGAAGTCGGTGATACCGTACTTAGCCATGATGTTGTACCACTGGAGCAACTTCTTGATGTCGCTATCGTGTACACGGTCACGGTCGTAGTTAGGAAGAACCTCAGCGAAATAGCTGTGCAATTCATCAGCAGAAGCCTTCTTGTAGTTGAAATCACTAACCTTACCCTCTTCCTTCTTGCTAACGCTGTCGAGAACTTCCCACAATGGCACCTCATCAGCATCAGTATACATAGCGATATCGCCAAGACTTGTTACACGGTCAGTAGCGAAAGCTGGCATGCGCTTATGTGACTCGTCGAGCATTTCAACGATCAAATTTCTATTACCTCTAGATACCAGTTTGTAAAGGCCTGGCTTGCCTGCAATTGAAAGAATTGTTTCCATTGTTTTTTTGATTCAATTATTTATTTATCCTTTTATTATTATTTTATTTATCTCTCCAAGCCAATCGCGTGAGCAATCGCAGAACCTGCTCTTCTACATCCCTCGCTCCATCATTCACGATTTCGAAATCAGAACGGGCTGCAAGTTCTTCCTGTGGCATAACGGCATCAATCCATTCCTGCGCCTTCTGCTCTGAGATATGATCACGCTGCATGATGCGCTGCAGACGGACTGATACAGGAGCTGTAACGCAAACTACGAAGTCGAAATGAGTACGACGGTCAAAACCACTGTCAAAAAGAATAGCACTCTCCATCCATTGGTAATCGCTCAACTCGAAATCTCTTGCCACGGCAGGATGCACCACTTCATTGACCGCCTGCTTATTTGCTTCGCTTGCCAGCAGGAACTTGGCAAGTACAGGCTTCTGCAGAATTCCTTCTGCACTATATACCTCCTCACCTACCAACCGTTTCAAGCCAGCCTGCAAGTCGGCATCAGAGCGCATCAGTCGCTTAGCCTCAGCATCGCAGTCATAAACCCTGATGCCTTGTTTCTCCAATATGCGGCATACATAGCTCTTTCCGCTACCGATACCGCCTGTTATAGCAATCTTCATGATAACAAAAATGAATGATAAATTATCAATTATAAATCATTAATTACCCTCACTGTTGTTCAAGAAGATAATCCACAGTTTCATTATCCAGACGAGCCTTGCTTACAGAACGGGGTACGCTCCTCAGCTGCAACGTACACTTGTCCGACGGATTGTTGGCCAATTCATTGTAATCCACTACCACCTTAAACTGTTCAGGCGTAATGGTACGGAAAAGACTGGCTCCCACGGTAAACTTAACCGCAACCCTTGAAGGGAAAGTACGGAGCACCATGTTGTCCGGCATATTGATAGCCGTCACGGGCACCTCTATCGATTCCTCTGTCAGGATATCAGGATATACCGAAAGCCTTACCCGGTCAGGAACAATCTTCACGCCACGTATCTGTTTGATCCTCACATCCTGCCGGATTGTATCCTGCAGATTACGCTGGTTGAACGGAACGATTTCCACCGACTCCAACTGATCGAGCTGACGCTTGTTGGCATATACCGTAACCATAGCCGGCATAAACTCTGTATGCGCCAGATAATATCGCCGACTGGTTGTAATCCTACCCTTGAACACCACCGGCACCTTCTTGGAAGAGCCGTAGGTGAAGTAGAAATCAAATCTTGCAGGCTTGATAGACAACAGTTTACTGGAACCGTACAATTGAGCCACTACCTGTTTCTGCACCTCAGCCTGCGGCACAAATCCAGCTCCCGTATCATCATCTGCATAAGAAGCGAACTTGAAAGTGAAAGGGCGGAACTTCCGTCCATAGGCATAGGTAGCCAAAGTGAATCCCTTATCCCTTACAACAATCTTGACGGTATCAGGCAATTCACCCGTGATGACAGCATTCCTTGGCGTTCCAACCAACTGAACCGGGATAGCAAATTCCCTCTCCATCGTCTCATTGAGCGACATCATCAACCAGAAGCCGCCACTGAGCGCGAGAAAGAACAAAAAAATCAGAAACTCCTTATTCAGACCACTGAACAGGAAGTTTCTGACAGCATGCAATATGTTCTTGATACTATGCATTAGGAGTCTGACTGGTAGCATCAGCAAACACGTAGCCCTTAGCCACAGTGATTACCACGCCACGAGCTATCTCAACATCGATAGTGTTAGCCTCTACATTCACACGCTTTACGGTACCATAGACGCCGCCACCAGTAACAACCTTAGAACCCTCCTGAAGAGAATTCTGGAACTTACGGATTTCCTTCTGCTTTTTCTGCTGAGGACGAATCATGAAAAACCACATGATAACGAAGATAGCCACCATCATGATGAGGAAGCTCATGCTGCTTCCACCCTGCTGTGCCTGTAATACTAAATTTGTCATAGTCTTATTATGTATTTCTTTTTAAATTAATAATTTCATTATTATATCTGGAAGATTATCTCTCGCGATGATCTCTATGCTTAGGCTTACGCTCAGGCAATTCCTTGGCGATAACACCCTGATCATTGAGATAACGTGCGATATTATCCAGCATACCGTTCACATAGCCGCCACTTCGAGGAGTACTGTAAACCTTAGCCATCTCCACATACTCGTTGATGGTTACTGTAGCAGGAATACCTGGGAAGGTAGCCAGCTCAGCAATGGCAATCTGCATGATAACCACGTCCATGTAAGCCAGTCGTGAGAAATCCCAGTTACGTGAAGCAGTGCTCATATAGCGCTGGTAAGAGTCAGCATTGAGGATGGTAGCACGGAAGAGTTTTCTTGCGAAGTCTCTATCCTCCATATCCTTATATTCAGGCAGGAGTTCCTGCTTGTTCTTGTTAGCCTTGTCAAAACGCTTGATGGTTTTCAACACGAAGGTATCCACGATATCCTTGTCATCATTCCAGTACAGGCTCTTTTCCTCCAAAAAAGCATCCATCTCATCATTGTTCTGGATGAACTTCTTATAAGCTCGGCGCCACCACTCACGGTCGCGATCGTACTCATCCATATCAGGGAGTTCTGCATCGAAAGCACCGCTGACATAATCGGCATAGAGATCGCTAGAAACTATCGTATTGTACAAGCTACGAACCACCTCGATGTCCTCATCCCAATTGGAATGCTTCACATCAATCCATTCGAGCAACATCTTATTCTCTTCCAACTGTACAGCAAATTTATTGAACGCCAAACGAGAAGAAGGCTCCTGAAGGCCCTCACGCTGTGCACGTACCACCTCAACATCGTAACGCTTACGAGCTTCACCTGTGACAGCCACGATGAGCTGCAGCAAGTAGTTGTACAAATCGTACGACTTGGAGAGACTGAACATCAACTCCTTCTCAGCATTATCCATGTTGTGATTGCTGTTTTGATAGTATGCGTAGGTTAACTGCACAATCTTACGTCTTATCAAATCCCTATTAATCATTCTCTAATGTT
>CAKPWR010000040.1 GCA_934196725.1 uncultured Prevotella sp. | reverse complement strand
GTCTTGGCAAACGTCACGTCCTTGATTACCAACTCGTCTTCAAACAGTCCGTTGAGGAATGTTATCAGACATTCTTTCGTGTCCTCGCTTCCAAAGATTCGCTTGAAAGCCCAATCGACACGTGGGTCTATAAATCTTGCCATCTTCTTACGTTTTATAAGGTCGTGGACGCAATATTGCTATTTGTTGGCAAAGTTACGACTTTTCCTCGTAACTTCCAAGGTTTTTGGGGAAAATGTAGGGATAGGATAAAGAAAAAATAGGCGACTCTCCAATTCTGAGAGCCGCCTATTCTATGAGTTTTTAACCAAATCAGTAAAGTTCGACCAACTTTCAACTTTGAATCCTCTTAGATCTCTGACTGATTTCTTAAACCACTCTATTTTAGAAAGCTCCATAACTGTTTTTACAAGTGCAGTCAAATCATCATTCATCGTCATGTATGTACTGCCTTGCACCCACTCGAAACCATTCTTTTTTAGAAGCTCTTTTATTTCGTAGTAAGCTTAGTTGTAAGGTTCACCATAGTATTTCTGTAAATCGGAAATAACCATATCAAATGCTAGTGCGTACATACTGCCTCCTTTGCTGGCTCAAATAAGTCCTTGTATCCAAAGAAGATGTTTCCATCTGCGGTTTTTGCGGAGATGACAATTCCAACGAAAGGATTGTTTTCAACTTCAATCACTTCGCCCTGTGTCCAGTCTTTGGCATGTGTCAAGTCTGGAGATATTAATACTTTGTCGCCTGTTCTCATTTTCTCATTTTATTACCCTCTATTTATTCTTTCCACCAACTCATTAGGTGTAAGTATTTCCATTTTAGAGAAACCAAACCACTTTTTGCCCAGATCCTTGATAGAAGCACCTATATGATAAACGTCATCATCTATGCAAAGAAAGCGGTCATGTGATAAACGGAATGTTTCAACAGCTATTGGTGCATATTGAGCGTTATGGCGGTCAATGTCAAGTTGGAAATGACGACTTATCTGCTGAGTATAGATGACAGCAGGCACTTCAGGTTCTCTTTTGTCTAGTAATGTAAGTACAGTTTCATCCACATAGTTGTCGATAAGAATAATGCGCTTTTTTGCACTCTTAATCAAATCGGAAACGAAAGTATAGGCATCATAAATTTGCCCATTATAGAATACTCCTTGCTTCGGTTTCGCATTGCCCTCGTCCAATCTGCGGAACACCTCATCTATACGCTTATTGGTTGCCTCAATGTGCTTATCGGTATCTTGTTGATGTTGCAGAATTTCCAACTGGTGATACTCCATTGTTTCTAAACGACTAAAAACAGAAGCATTATTTACCATGAAATGACGCATGGAAACAAATGCTCGCATAATCTGAATGTTTACCTCTATGGCTGTTTTCGAACGAAGGACACTACTAAGCATTGCCACGCCTTGTTCTGTAAAGGCATAAGTTGAGTATCGGTTACCACCTCTGCCGTTTGAGGTCACAATTTGTGACCTCAAACATTCTTCTTTACTCAATTCAAAACGAAAATCGTTGGGAAATCGCTCTATGTTACGCTTAACGGTTTGATTAAGGACTTTTGTCTCTACACCATATAAGGTGGCTAAATCTTTATCAAGCATAACTTGTTGTCCTCTAATTACTTTTATGAGAGGTTCTATGTTAGTTGCAAGTTTATGGTCATCATATTTTGTGACATCCATTTTGGACTGGTCACAATTTGCGACCGGTTCGCTCTTATCTTGATCTTCTATGTTATTTGCCATCTTCTTACGTTTTATAAGGTCGTGGACGCAATATTGCTATTCGTTGGCAAAGATACGACTTTTCCTCGTAACTTCCAAGGTTTTGGGGGAAAATGTAGGGAGGGTGATAAAGAAAAAAATAGGCGACTCTCGGATTGGGAGAGCCGCCTATTGAATATATAGATTTATTATGATGAAGTAAATCTATTTGTAGTTTATTTACTGCTTGGTGAGAACCACCTTGTTAGCACCCTCGTGAGAGAGGTAGAGCTGAATCTTGTATGTGCCTTCGCCCTCAGGAGCGTTGAGGTCCTTACCATTATTAACTGAAATGTTGTTGTATGCAGTTGGGTCGCCGTTAGCACCACCCCAGCTTATTGCCCAATCATCGTTCATGGCAAACTTGAAGCCATCCTTCAATGCGGTTGTGAGTTCCCAGCAACCTGCCTCTGCATTGTATGTCATGTGGCAGTTAGCGTCATCCTGTTTCCAACCGTTGTGGTTGCCTACTACAGTGATGGAATTAACCTTAGTCAAAGCATATGTACCAGCCTGCAAGTCAACGTCAATCTGGTAGAAACCTGCACCTGGGTCAGGGCAGTTCTTGCCGTTACCATTGTCTGCAATCTTGCCTTCGCCATCGAATTCATAGTCACCAGCCCAGTCATCAGGTCCACTTCCAGCCTGTGGCTTGAACTTGAACTCGCCATTCAGGTAATAGAATCCCTGATACTTGCCGTCACCATTTCCACCATAGAGGGCATTTGTTGACTTCCAATTAGAATCACCGCCAATCTCATAGAAGTACTCACCGAATGAGAGAGGAGTAATCTTGTAGGTGTAGTCCAACATATTGATCTCAACCTTGATGTACTTGGCACCAGCACTTGCAGGAACCTTGAATGAAGCATCGTCGCCAACCTTTGCACGGGTATCCAACTGCTCTGTCTCATTCAGAGCGTTTTTGCCGTTACCCTTTGCTGTACCGAGAACAGAATTCCAGTCATTATTAGCAGCTATAGCTTCGCAAGCTGCGTCATCTACAATACCGAACCAAGTATCGTCACCCTCCTTTGCAGGAATTGTGATTGTGAAGATAGGGTCGTCGTAAACATTAATGTCGCTATGGTTGAACTTCTGGGTCTTTGCTGCATCAGCTTTCCAATCCAAAGTACCACCAATGATATAGTAGTTCTGAGAGATGTTAGGAGCTACAGGTGTAGCTGTCACCTTTACTGTACCTGCATCAATCAGAGCAGCCTGTCCATCCTTTACGGCAGTTGTGTAAACATGACCGTCGAAGGTGCGAGCTACAGGAGCCTTTCCATAAACGCTTTCAATAAGAGCCTGCAGGTCTGCCTTGGTAGCTTTACCATCATTAGAAGTCTTTACTTCTGTGGCAGTTGCATTTTCTACACCCTCAGGAGTCAGTTCGATTCGGCTGTTTCCCAATTCGAAACCTTCTGGAAGAGTGGCAGAGCTGATGGTATAAACATTCACGCTATCTGCAACGTTAGCCAAGTCGAATGCGTTAACGCCACTTGCCTGGTAGCCAGGAATTGTAACGGCATCTTCCTGTGGATTAGTCTGAGGATCTGCCCAGTCTTTGAAATCTTCGCTGCAGGACCCCATGAAGAGGCCTGCAAGTGCGATAGAGATATATAATGATAACTTTTTCATTGTCTTTCGATTTTAAATCGTTATTTACTTGATTTCACCTGTTCCCTTAGAGAAGTTGAGATGAACCTGCTGACCTACAGAACCTGTAGCTCTAGTCTGGTCACCGCCAGTAGCACGGTACTGGATCTTACCGTCTAATGTGACGAACTCAGAATGCCACCAGTCGTGTCCAGGAATCTTAACGTACATACGTACACCCTTATCAGTACCAGCAGGAACAGAACCTACGAATGCAGGAGATACGAATTCTCCGTCCTTGGTTGTAGGTACGGTGAATGACCAGCCTTCAGCTTCCTCTGCGAAATCGTCGCTACCCGCTGCAGGGCCAATCAGCCAGATTGTTGGCTTGTTGAACTGAACGTCATAGTGGATTTCACGGTTTACAACAGATGTTGTTACGATTACGAGATACCAGCCTGGTTTGCTAGAAGCGATATTGCCATCCTTGTCGATGATATCGTCCTTGCAGTCGCCGGAAACTGTAATGCCAGCATAACCCTTTTCGTTGCCATTAAATTCCTGAGCAGAATTCAACTTGATACCACTTTCGTCAATATAGACAAGACGCCAGAATGTATTGTCTGTACCATAAACCTGAACCATGTCGAAGCAGTTGTCGAATTTCCAGTCGCAGAAGTTACCTACTACATATATATGGCTAGGCAAGTTGACAGGTGGCAATGAGAACAAAAGGTGAATCTTGTTGAGTGAAACTACATTAGAAAGAATCTCTGTTCCTTCTACAACATTACCATTGCTGGTCACAATGTTTGCCTTCAAGCGGAAGTAAGCTTTAACGTCCATAGGGAAATCAGCCTCAGTCTTGCCTTTTTGCACATAGATGTTAGTCAAGGTACTTGCCAATGAAGCTGCATCAATTGCAACCTTGGCACTTGAGCTGGTTTCTGAAAGCTCTACAGCATCAGTCATATTTTCATCTGTAGCAACCTGTACTGTATATTGAACGCTAGCTGTATAGCCATAGTTAGGCTGTGAGCAGGTCAACATAATCTTAGACGAATTCGCCAGGTCGATTGGTGTATTCTCCAATGCTGGAGTATTCAATTTGAACTCTGTTGGTGTCTGAATAGACGGATTAGAGTCATTGTCGTCGCTACAAGCTGTCATGAGAGTTAAACTCATGACAACGAGTAGAGCTGATTTAATTATATTTTTCATAATGAATTCCTTTTTATGTTTGCGAATTAATATCCAGGGTTCTGAATCAGATTCTTGTTAGATGTCAACTCGTTGGTTGGGATAGCAAAGATATTCAAATCTTTAGAGAAGTTACGGCCTTCCTTGGTGCCACCCTTCCACTGCCAGTTGTAGTTGACATTGCCACCGTAACGGTTGAAACGGATCAGATCCATACGACGGCGACCCTCGAAGTAGAACTCACGGCTCCATTCATCGCAGATATCGCTCAGAGAATAGCCCTTGTCTTCACGAGTAGAGGCATGTGCACGTTTGCGGATAGCATTGATAGCTGCGGTACCTTCCTCTGTAGTCTGATCACCATGCAGGCGGGCATCAGCTTCTGCAAAGTTCAGGTATGCCTCTGCAGCACGCATCAGGAAGAAGTCTGCATCTGGGAATGTAGCATCATGACCTGCGCTACCGTCTGTCTTGAAGTTGGTAAACTTAGCAACACCGAAACCGCTCTTGAAAGTAGAAACGTCATCATTATCCAATGAACGGTTTACACCATTGAAGAGAGCACGGTCGTCACCGGCAGCTTCTGCTGTAGCGTAGCTTTCAAGATTTGGAACGTTACCATTAGGGAAGAACTTCTTCACCAAGTCAGGACGAGCGCGGTTACCACCCCAAGCCTGGTCAGTACCATTGGTAGCTTTAGGGTTGTTTGGATTTGCGTGCATATCTTGATCGTAGGTAGAAGCCAACAGGAAGAGTGTAGTACCCCAGCTTGTGGTCTTCAAACCATCCTGCAAGAGAGGGAAGATACCCTCGTAAGCAGCATCTGTCTCACCGTTATCGCCCATGAAGAGCATCTGGTAAGCACTCCAACCGTTTACGCTTTGGGTGTTCAGCTTATAAGAAGAATCCATCACCTTCTTGGCGTATGACTTAGCCTTCTCCCACTGAGGTGTGCCTGTATAAACCTCTGCATTGAGGTAGAGGCGGGAAAGAAGCAACCAGCATGCAGCCTTATCTACACGACCGTAACCGGCATCTGTTGACTTCTTAGCCTTTGCTTCAGAAAGGTTTGGCTCTATTTCAAGAAGCTCCTTCTCGAGCCATTCGTAAACCTGTGCTCTGGTATATCTTTCAGGCTTGGTCAATGGCTGAAGTGTAAATGGGATGTTGCCCCATCCGTCCATCAAGCTAAAATATTCGTATGCTCTCAGGAAGCGAATCTCTGCAAGCTTGGTTGCATCCTGATCTCCTGCTTCAGCAAGATACTGGTTGCAATAAGCAATACCTGTTGTAATACGGGCGTACAAACCGGTCAACATCGGGTTTGTGGCATTGTAGCTATTATAGCAGAAGCCGGCTATACCATCATCACCCCAACCGCAGATAGCCTCATCGGTTGGTAATTCGTTTGCATTGAATGTCTGGCGTACAAAACCAGATGTACCACCATCAATACCATCAATGTCGCAGTCACCATTAGCACCACCATTACCTGCCAGGGCAAAGTTAGCGTAGCACTTGTTGAAAAGACCATCGATGTTAAGGCCTGTCTGGATGTTTGGGTTAATCGGAGTAACGTCCAAATCACCGACACATGATGTTGCTGTTCCCATTGTAAGCAGGAGTGCTGCTACAGGAACAATATTTTTAATATATTTTTTCATAATTGATATCCTTTCTTATTAGAAATTCAAGCTAAGACCAACTACTACAGAGAATGGACGTGGGTAGAGGTTGTTGTCGTTACCATCGCCTACTTCTGGATCCAAACCGTCATAATTGGTTATTGTGAATACATTTGATGCAGTAGCGTATGCACGACCTGAAAGTCCATGCCAGCCGCTTGACTTAAACAAGTTGTTGAAGCTATAACCCAATGTGATGTTGTCGCACTTCAGGAACGAAGCGTTCTTCACATAGTAGTCAGACAACTTAGAAGTGATCTCGTAGGTCTGCCAGTTTCTCTCAACAGTACTCTTCAAACGGTTAGAGAAGTACTTCAAAGAGTTAGAGAACCACTCACCTGTATTCATGTTACTCATGCCCTGCTCAACATTGTTATATACATAGTTGCCGAGGCTTGCACGCAAAGAGAAACCGAAGTCCCAGTTCTTGTATTCCAGGCGAGAAGAGAAGCCCATAGTTACAGGAGCTGCTGGGCTCTTGTAGAGATACTTATCGCTTTCATTGATCTTACCGTCACCGTTACGGTCAACTACGCAGTTCTCAATTGGCTTGCCGTTCTTGTCGTAAACCTGCTGGTAAACATAGTATGAGTTCATTGCATAACCCACCTGGTTAGCCTGCAGATAAGCACCAGAACCATCACCTACCTTGATGTTTGTATTAACAACAGGAGCACCATTCTCAGATACACCATTCAAGTCGGTAATCTCGTTCTTGTTGTAAGTGAAGTTGTATGTCATGGTCCAGAACCAGTCCTTAGTCTGGATAGCACGCCAGGTAATAGCTGCTTCAACACCGGTATTCTTCAAGGAACCGATGTTCTGCCATGCCTGGTTCTTGTAACCTGCCATAGAAGAAAGTGGAGCATAGTTCAACAGATCGGTAGTCTTTCTGTAGTACCAATCTACGCTACCAGACAATCTCTGATCCATGATGCCCCAATCCAAACCTACGTTGTAGGTAGAGGTTGTTTCCCACTTCAAGTCAGGACGGTAGTTGTTTGGTCTATAAAGTTCACCTGTGCCAGTAACAGGATAGAAACCGTTTGTACCAGTGCTGATAGAATAAGAAGGAATCCACTCATAGTCACCGATAGAACCAGCCTGCTGACCAGTCTTACCATAACCCAGACGGAGTTTCAAGTCAGACAACCAGTTAGCGTTCTTCAGGAATGCTTCTTCGTTAGCCTTCCATGCAAAGGCGAATGATGGGAACCATGCCCAGTGCTCCTTGAAACGTGAAGAACCATCATCACGAACGGTTGCTGTCAGGAAGTAACGGTCGAGCAATGTGTAGTTGGCACGTCCGAAGAAAGATACCAGGTAGCTTTCGCTCTTCTCGCTATATGGAGTATGAGGACGCTCTGTGCCAGCAAGACTTGCATCGTTATTTGTATCTTCATAATAGCCTACATAGTCATTGTTCTTGCTGCGCCAGAAGTGCTGCCACTCATAACCAGCCATAATGTCGAAGTGATGAATCTTGTTGAAATCCTTGTAGTACTGAGCGTAAGCACTCAAAGAGAGGTTGCGCTTCAGAATTTCCTCACCACCGTAGCTGCCATAGTACATTGCGCTTGTGCAAGATGGAGCAAATGACTGGCTCTGGCGACCCTTTGAAATATCTGCACCCAAGGTAGCATGCAATCTCAAGTCCTCGAAACCGTGTACCTTATAGTCGATGTCTGCACTACCGATGAATGAACGGCTGTGAGCAATCTGACTGCCCTGATCCAGCAAAGACAGAGGGTTAGGCATCTGTGTGGTGCTGTCATAAGTGAAAGGCCATGTATTGTCACCAAATTCTGCTTTCTTTGACCACTGGAAATAGCAACCATAGTTGTAGAGAGTCTCTTTCATATAGCTGCCCAACTGATTCTTGTGGTATTGAGATGTAAACTTGTATGGATCCTGAGTTGGGTCCATTCTTACAGCTGATGAAACTACAGAACCATCAGTATATAAGGTTCTGGCATACATACCCTTGGCATTCAGGTTCAATGTCAAGTGATCCTGGAAGAATGATGGGTTCAAGTTCAAAGATGCTGTAGCACGCTTGAAGTCTGATGTCTTTATGATACCCTGCTGGTCTGTATAACCTACAGAAACACGGTATGGGAGATTCTTGGCAGAACCAGCAACTGTAATGTTGTGGTCGTGGCTGACAGCTGTGCGGTAAATCAAATCCTGCCAGTTGGTGTTGGCTGTACCCAGTGCGCTATAAGCCTCACTGTCTTTGCCATACAGTCTTTCAACATTTGCACGGAACTCGTCAGCGCTAAGAACATCGATTGTGTTCTTCTTTTCGCTGATAGTTACGCTACCAGAATATGAAACGGTAGGCTTCTGACCCTTGCGGCCCTTCTTGGTTGTAATGATGATGACACCGTTAGAACCACGGGAACCATAGATAGCAGTTGCAGAAGCATCCTTCAAGACACTGAAAGACTCAATATCCTGTGGGTTTACTACAGAAAGGAGGTTAGAAAGACCCTTGACACCATCGTTGTCCATAGCCAGACCATCGATAACGATCAATGGGTCGTTAGAAGCATTCAAAGAAGAACCACCACGTACACGGATCTTTGCACCACCACCAGGAGTACCGTCGTTGCTGGTAATGTTTACACCGGCAACCTTACCTGTAAGCATATCCTGTGCATTGACAACCACACCCTTGTTCTTAGAGTCTGGCTTGATAGCTGTAACAGAACCAGTCAAGTCGTTCTTCTTTGCTACACCATAACCGATGACTACGACTTCGTTCAAAGACTGAGAGTCATCCTGCAAGGTGATGTTCATGTTATTGGCAGCCTTCACTGTCTGTGGAGTCATTCCCAGATAAGTGAAAGTAATGTTTGTACCTGGAGCTGCATCAACAGAGAAGTTACCATCCATGTCAGTAATGCCGACAGCCTTACCGTTTACTGTAATGGTAGCACCCATGACAGGCTCACCGGAAGCATCCTTCACATGTCCCTTAATCGCATTACCTTGCGCAAAGGAACTCACCGTCAGAAGCAGACCACCTGCGAGGGTCAATGCTCTGAGAGGCAATTTAAATTTTACCTGCTTCATCATTTTGTCTGATTTTTAAGTTTATGTTTATATTTATGTTTATTCTTGATGAATATTCTGCTTTTTTGACGAATATCACGTTTTTAGTCTCTGGCCTTGTTTTGTGTAAAAATAGGTCGAGGAGTTGCGTTGCTTATTCTTTCTGGGTGCAAAATTAAGGTCTTTTTCGATACAATGTACTATTTTTTAGTTAATTCCGTTATTTCTTATGTGCAATCGTTTGCATTCCTTTTGCTTGATTTATATCAATGGAAAAGGAGCAACTTAACGGATATTTGTCTAATTTTGCAGCGTGAGGAAAGATATCATGAACGAGAATAATATTATAACAATGAAAGATATAGCTCGCGACCTGGGTGTAAGTATCGCCACGGTGAGCAGAGCTTTGAAGGACAGCCCTAGAATCAGTGCTGCCCAGAAGGAACGTATACAGGCGTATGCGCGGGAACATAATTTCTGTCCCAACGTCATCGGAGAGGCTTTGCGACATAGTAAGGTGCAGCCGATGAAGGTGATAGGAGTTATCATTCCGGAGTTGGTACATTATTATTTTATGTCCGTTCTTTCGGGTATAGAGGAGGAAGCGAGAGCCAGAGGTTATCGTGTGATGGTGGCGCAGAGCAAGGAAAGATATGACCGAGAAGTTGCCATCTGTGACGACTTCTATAAGAATAAGGTGTGCGGCATTATCGTTTCGCAGGCAAAGGACACCAAGCAGTATGCTCACTTCGAGAAGTTGATGAACAATGGCGTGCCCCTTGTCTTCTATGATAGAATATGTACGGGCGTCAACTGCTCCAGAGTCGTAGTGGATGACTACATGGGCGCCTTCACCGCCGTGACCCATCTCATTGATACGGGCTGTAAGAAAATTGCCTTCTATGGTTCGCCGATGAATATGGAGATTTCCAAGAACCGGTATAATGGTTATCATGATGCCCTCGTGAAGCATGGATTGACGGAAAATCCAAATTGGGTGAAGATTTGCGATAACCGTGCGCAGGCTGAGGCTATCACACCGGAAATCCTGGAGCAGGATGATGTGCCGGATGCTTTCTTTGCCATCAACGATGATACGGCAATCGGTATTCTCTATACCGCTAAGCGTATGGGATTCAGTGTGCCGGATGACATCAGCATCTGTGGCTTTACCAATGGTGACCGTGCCAAGGCGAGTGATCCGATGCTTACCACAGTGGAACAGAGAGGTGTGGCTGTAGGAGAGGAAGCGGCAAATATCCTTATCGGACAGGTGGAAGGCTCCATCCCGAAAGATGATGTGGAGAAAAGGGTTGTGAGGACCCGACTCGTGGTAAGAGGAACAACTAGATAATGTTGAATGTTAAATGTTGAATGTTGAATTGACATTCTTGCTGGCGCCTTTTAGAGGGGATGCCTTAATTTCTGAATGAATATTAATAAAAACAATATAACGATGACACAAAAACCTGATTTAAGTTTCTGGAAGCTCTGGAATTTGAGCTTCGGATTCTTCGGGGTACAGATTGCCTACGCCCTTCAGAGCGCCAATATCTCCCGAATCTTTGCAACGTTGGGTGCTGACCCACACAACTTGAGTTATTTCTGGATTCTCCCTCCATTGATGGGAATCCTGGTACAGCCTATCGTAGGAACACTGAGCGATAAGACCTGGTGCCGATTCGGTCGCCGCATCCCTTATCTCTTCGTGGGTGCCACCATCGCCGTCCTCGTGATGTGCCTGCTGCCGAATGCCGGTTCGCTGGGCTTGACCGTGAGCGGAGCGATGCTCTTCGGACTGATTGCCCTGATGTTCCTGGATACGAGCATCAATATGGCGATGCAGCCATTCAAGATGCTGGTGGGCGATATGGTGAACGAGAAGCAGAAGGCAAAGGCTTACTCTATCCAGAGTTTCCTCTGCAATGCCGGCTCTGTAGCTGGATATATCTTCCCATTTCTCTTTACTTTCCTGGGAATCAAGAATGTAGCTGAACAGGGCGTAGTGCCGGATTCTGTTATCTGGTCGTTCTATGTGGGTGCTGCCATCCTCATTCTCTGCGTCATCTACACCACGATGAAGGTGAAAGAGTGGAATCCTCAACAGTATGCGGAGTATAATGAAGTGAAGAGGGAAGAGGGAAGAGTGAAGAATTCTAATGCTGAGGCTTCTGAAGACAAGGCTAACTGGTTCACTTTGCTCCGCAATGCGCCTTCTACTTTCTGGAAGGTGGGATTGGTTCAGTTCTTCTGCTGGGCTGGCTTCCTTTATCTTTGGAATTATTCTACCGGTGCCATCGCTGAGACTGTTTGGAATACTACCGATCCTAAATCGGCTGAGTTCCAGGAGGCTGGTAACTGGGTAGGTATTCTCTTCGCTGTTCAGGCAGTAGGTAGTGTGCTTTGGGCTGTGGTTCTTCCTCAGTTCAAGAATACCAAGATGGCATACGCTGTCAGCTTGATTATCGGTGGTGTGGGCTTCGCTCTCATTCCATTCCTTCACGACCAGTACCTGCAGTTTATCCCATTCCTGATGATTGGTGCCGGTTGGGCAGCCATGTTGGCAATGCCTTTCACCTTCGTTACCAATGCCTTGCAGGGCTATGGTCACATGGGTGCTTACCTGGGCTTGTTCAATGGAACCATCTGTATACCTCAGATTGTGGCAGCCATCTGTGGTGGCGTCATTCTGAGTCTGGTAGGTTCTCATCAGAGCGATATGATGATTGTGGCTGGTATTTTGCTTATCTGTGGCGCTTTATCGGTTAGTATCATCAAGGACCATCAGAAAGAGAATGTAAAAGAGTTAAAGAAATAGGTGTAAAACTGAAACGAATGCAAACGTTTGCACTTGTTTTTGGTTCGTTTGTGCAAAAGAAAGAATGGATATAACGGATATTTTTCTTAATTTCGCACCGTAAATAGTAATAAAATAACCTTTTTGAGTCTTATGATTATACATTTTCATATTTCGTATAAGACAATGTTCGGCGAGCAGATTGTCGTCAACATTCAGAAAGATAATGAGGAACTGAAGTTTCCTCTGACCACGCTCGATGGTGAGCGCTGGTCGTATGATTGGTGTGTGGAACCTTCTCAGCAGGCTTACACCTATTATTATAGTGTAGTACGTGAGGGCGTTGTTCTGAAGACAGAATGGCTTCTGGTGAAGCATCGTCTGGATATGACTGCTCAAAAGGCAGCGGAATATACGCTCTACGATCACTGGAAGGTGATACCAGAGGATTCCTATTTGTATAGTAGTGCCTTTACTGACTGCATCAACCACCAGACTCCTCAGGAGATGAAGCCATGCAACTATGCCAAGACAGTCCGTATCATCGTTCGCGCTCCTCAGTTGCGTGATGGTGAGAGTCTCGGATTGTTGGGTGCTGATGAGGCTTTGGGTGACTGGAACCTGCAGAAAGTGGTGCCAATGACTCAGCATACCTATAATGAATGGGCGGTAGATTTGGATGCTACCCAGTTGCAGAGTTCTCATTTGGAACTGAAGTTTGTGGCTGTTGATAAGAAGAAGTCACAGGTTCTTTGGGAGTCAGGAATGAACCGTACCATCGACCTGCCGGAGATGAAGGCAGGAGATGTCGTAGTCTATGATTTAGACCAGGCATTCTTTGCTCTCTACAACCGCAAGCTTGCCGGAACCTTGGTTCCGGTATTCTCTTTGAGAAGCAAGAAGAGTGCAGGTATAGGCGACTTTGGCGATTTGGTGGGCATGATAGATCTTATAGCAAAGACCGGTCAGAAGGTTTTGCAGCTCTTGCCTATCAATGATACTACCATTACCCATACATGGACAGACAGCTATCCATACAGTTGCATCAGCGTCTTTGCCATCCATCCTCAATATGCTGATCTTCATGCACTTCCAGAGTTGAAGGATGCCAAGGCTCGTGCTGAGGCAGAGAAGACACGTGAACAGCTGAACAGCTTGTCTCAGATAGATTATGAACAGGTAAATGATTTCAAGATCAATTACTTGCACCAGATATTCGAACAGGAAGGTAAAAAGATAATGGATACGGCCGAGTTCATGGCTTTCTTCAAGGAAAATGAACAATGGTTGGTTCCTTATGCTCAGTATTCATACTTACGCGATAAGAATGGTACTGCTGATTTCTCTCAGTGGCCAGACCACAACGTATGGGATGAGGCTGAGCGTAAGGACTTGACCAACCCGAAAACAGAGGCATACAAGAACGTGGAGTTCTTCTACTTCGTGCAGTTCGTTCTGAATCAGCAGATGCAGGAAGCGCACGAACATGCCAAGGCTAAGGGTGTTGTCTTGAAAGGTGATATTCCTATCGGTGTGCATCGCCACAGTTGCGATGTATGGATGGAGCCTAAGTACTTCAACCTGAACGGTCAGGCAGGTGCTCCACCAGATGATTTCTCTGTGAACGGTCAGAACTGGGGATTCCCTACCTACAACTGGGATGAGATGTTGAAGGATGGATGCCAGTGGTGGACCCGCAGATTCCAGAATATGTCTAAGTACTTTGATGCTTACCGCATCGACCACGTGCTGGGCTTCTTCCGCATCTGGGAAATTCCGGTAGATAGCGTACATGGTTTGCTCGGACAGTTTGCTCCAGCCATCGGCATGACCCGTGAGGAGATTCAAAGTTACGGCTTGGACTTCCAGGAGGATCGCTTCACCCGTCCGTTCATCACCGACTGGGTATTGGACCGCATGTTCCATGAGCGTGCTGACGAGGTGAAGGAGAAGTATCTCGACCGCCTCGACGATGAGCGTTATCAGATGAAGCCAGAGGTAGATAGCCAGCGCAAGGTAGAAGCTCTCTTCGCTGATGTAACAGATGAGAAGGAAATCTGGTTGCGTGACGGCTTGTATGCCTTGATCAGCGATGTTCTCTTCGTTCGTGACCGCAAGAATCCGGAACTTTTCCATCCACGTATCTCTGCACAGCTCGACTTCATCTACGAGTCGCTCTATGATAGTGATAAGGTTGTGTTCAACCGTCTTTACAATGACTACTTCTACCGCCGCCACAACCAGTTCTGGTATGGCGAGGCAATGAAGAAGTTGCCTAAGTTGATTCAGGCTACCCGCATGCTGGTTTGTGCCGAAGACCTCGGTATGGTACCAGACTGTGTGCCATGGGTAATGAACGAGTTGAAGATATTGAGTCTGGAGCTCCAAAGCATGCCAAAGGACCCAACGGTTAAGTTTGGTCATCTGAGCCGTAACCCATACCGCTCTGTCTGCACTATCTCAAGTCATGATATGCCAACCTTGCGTATGTGGTGGGATGAGAACATCTCCCGTACCCAGGAGTATTACAACACGATGCTCTATCGTGAAGGACCAGCTCCTCATCCGCTCCCAGGTTGGTTGGCAAGAGATATCATCGCCCGCCACTTGACTTCTCCATCCATGCTCTGCGTATTGAGCGTTCAGGATTGGCTCGCCATCGATGAGAGACTCCGTCTGCCGGATGCAGATGCCGAGCGCATCAACATCCCTGCCAATCCAAAGCACTACTGGCGTTATCGCATGCACCTCAGTCTGGAGGAATTGGCTGCCAGCAAGGAGTTTATGGAGAACATCACCGAGCTGATAGCTCAAGGTGGAAGAATCTAAGGTTTTGTAAAAACAATAGCAATAGCGAATGCAAAAGCAATAGAGGATGCAAGTGCGTGCAAACGTTTGCACCTTGATATACAGAAAAATACCCTCCCAATTTGCGGAGGGTATTTTTGTTTTTTGTATCTTTGCACTGTCTTAAGAATAAACTGATTATGATGAAGACGAACTAACAAGAATTCAAAAAACAAGAATAAGCAATAACTGAACAATATGAAGAAACTGAATGTATTAGTGATGGGCCTCTTGCTCCCGATGTTGGCAGCAGCCCAGACCGTTAAGTCGCCTAACGGCAACGTCTCAGTAACTTTCTCTTTGACAGAAAAGGGACAGCCTACCTATGAGATGAGCTATAAGGGAAAGACTGTATGTAAGCCATCTCATCTCGGATTGGAGTTGGCTAAGGATAAGCATGCTTCTAAGGGTATGGAGGAAACCAGCCTGATGGATGGTTTCACAGAGACTGGCAGCAAGACATCGACCTTCGATGAAACCTGGAAGCCAGTATGGGGTGAGACCGCTACCATCCGCAACAACTACAACGAGATGGAGGTAAACCTGAATCAGGCTTCATCCAAGCGTAACATCACCATCCGTTTCCGTGTATATGATTACGGTATGGGCTTGCGCTATGAGTTCCCTCAGCAGGAAAGTCTTAACTATTTCGTGATTCAGGAGGAGCATACCCAGTTTGCCATGGCTGGTGATCATACCGCTTACTGGATTCCTGGCGATTACGACACTCAGGAGTATGAATATCAGATTACCCCATTGACCGGTATTCGTCCAATTATTGCGAAGAACCGCGAAGCTTACAAGAGCAATTCTTCTACAACCGTCTTCTCTGATACCGGTGTTCAGACCTCTCTCCAGATGAAGACCAAGGATGGACTCTATATCAATATCCACGAGGCTGCCTGCCTGGATTATCCAACCATGCACCTCAACCTGAATGAAAAGACATTGACTTTCGAATCTTGGCTCACTCCTGATGCTGTAGGCAGAAAGGGATTCATCCAGACTCCGTTCAATACACCTTGGCGTACCGTCCTCGTTAGTGATGATGCCCGTGATATGCTTTCATGCAAGTTGACATTGAACCTCAACGAGCCTTGCAAGATTGAGGATACTTCATGGATTCATCCTACCAAGTACTGCGGTGTATGGTGGAACATGATTGTGGGCACCAAGACCTGGAGCTACACCAACGACCTGCCATCCGTTCGTCTCGGCGTAACCGATTACAGCAAGTGCAAGCCTAACGGAACTCATGGTGCAACCAACGAGGAAGTAAAGCGCTACATTGACTTTGCGGCAAAGAACGGTTTGCAGGAAGTACTGGTAGAAGGCTGGAACGAAGGATGGGAAGACTGGTTCGGTCATCAGAAGCTCGATGTCTTCGACTTCGTAACTCCATATCCTGATTTCGATATCAAGATGCTCAACGATTACGCACACTCTAAGGGTGTGAAGCTGATGATGCACCACGAGACCTCTTCTGCTGCTCTCAACTATGAGCGCCACATGGAGGACGCATTCAAGTTGATGAACAAATATGGTTATGATGCCGTGAAGACCGGTTATGTGGGCGATATCATCCCAAGAGGAGAGTATCACTACAGTCAGTTGATGAACAATCACTATCAGCGTGTCATCGAGACTGCAGCCAAGCATCATATCATGGTAAATGCTCACGAGGCAACCCGTCCTACTGGTATCTGCCGCACCTGGCCTAACCTGGTTGGTAACGAGAGTGCACGTGGTACAGAGTACGAAGCATTTGGCGGTTCTGTATCTTATCATACCGTAATGTTGCCATTCACCCGTCTGCAGGGTGGTCCAATGGATTATACCCCAGGTATCTTCGAGACCAAGCTTTCTGAGTGGAGCAACAACCCAAGTTATGTTCATACCACTCTCTGTGGTCAGCTTTCTCTCTATCTCGTGATGTACAGTCCTCTGCAGATGGCAGCCGACTTACCAGAGCATTATGAGAAGTATGATGATGCCTTCCAGTTCATCCGCGACGTAGCTTGCGACTGGGACGACTCCAAGTATCTGGAGGCTGAGCCTGCCAAGTATATCACTGTAGCCCGTAAGGCAAAGGGCACCGACAACTGGTTTGTTGGTGGTAAGACTGATGCTGCCCGCACAGCCGTAGTAAAGCTCGACTTCCTGGATAAGGGCAAGAAGTATGCTTGCGCTATCTATCAGGACGGCAAGACTGCCGATTACGAGAAGAATCCTAAATCTTACCAGATCATCCACAAGACTGTGAAGAAGGGTGATGTCTTGAAGATAAAAGAAGCACGTGGTGGTGGTTTCGCCATCTCATTGCTCGCTAAATAAGTCTATAATTTCCGTATTTCCGTCCAACTGTCCGGTTGGACGGAAATACGCTAAAAATGAGTGTAGATAATCTGGGACACTTATTCTACGTTTTACTCACTTTAATGTCCTGTATTACAGTAACTTAACAATATGAAAGTCCAAAAACTAATAATTGCAGCATTGACAGCAACTATTTTGCCAACTTCATTGAATGCCCAGCAGACATTCAATGAGATGATGTATTCCAAGGAGAAAACCATGTTTGTACTCAATGCCCCTACAGCCGGCAAGTCTTCTGTTACCATCCGTCTTTATAAGGACGGACAAAAGGGAAAGGCTTATAAGACGCTGAAAATGAAGAAGATGGGTGATGAACGCTGGGAAGCTACCGTGAAGGGCGACCTCAAGGGTAAGTTCTATACCTTCGATATCGGCAAGGGTGAAACACCGGGTACATTTGCCAAAGCGGTAGGTGTGAACGGAAATCGTGGCGCCATCGTAGATTTGTACGATACCGATCCATTTGGATGGGATAAGGATGTGCGTCCAGCCTTGAAATCACCAGCCGACCTCGTCATTTACGAACTCCATGTACGTGATTTCTCCGTTTCTCCTACATCTGATTTGAAGTATAAGGGTAAGTATCTTGCCCTTACAGAGCCAGGTGCCATCGAATATCTCAAGAACCTCGGCATCAATGCCATCCATTTCCAGCCGGTATTCGATTACGCTTCAGTAGATGAGACCCAACTCAACAAGCCTCAGTTCAACTGGGGTTACGATCCAAAGAATTATAATGTGCCGGAAGGCAGTTACAGTACCGACCCTTATTCTCCTGGAACCCGCATCAAGGAGTTCAAGGAGATGGTGATGGCATTGCATAAGGCTGGCATCCGAGTCATCTTCGATGCCGTGTATAACCATACCTTCGATATCAACGGCAGCAACTTCCAACGTACTTATCCAGATTATTACTATCGCAAGACCAAGGATGGCAAGTACTCTGACGGTTCCGGCTGCGGCAATGAGACTGCATCCGAAAAGGCTTTGATGCGCCAGTTTATGTTGGAGAGTGTGAAGTACTGGATTGATGAATATCATATCGACGGCTTCCGTTTCGACCTGATGGGTGTGCATGATATCGAGACCATGCAGGCTATCCGTGAGATGGTGAACCGTATTGATCCTAGCATCTATATCTATGGTGAGGGATGGAGCGCAGGCAGCTGTGCTTATCCTACGGAGAAACTTGCCATGAAGGCGAATACCCACCAGCTCAATGGTATCGGTGCCTTCAGCGATGATATGCGTGATGCCCTCCGTGGTCCTTTCTCTGATGACCATAAGGGTGCGCTCCTGGCTGGTCTTCCTGGCGAGGAGGAGAGTCTGAAGTTCGGTATCGTGGGTGGCATCGCTCATCCGCAGGTGGATATGAACAAGGTGAACTATGACAAGAAGCCTTGGACCAACAACCCAACCGAGCAGATCAGTTATGTAAGCTGCCACGACGATATGTGTCTGGTAGATAGATTAAAGGCAAGTATCCCATCCCTGACAGATAAGAATATCCCGGAGGAGATGCGTACTGCCGAGTTGCTCCGCATCGACCAGCTTGCCCAGACTTGTGTGTTCACTTCGCAGGGTGTGCCTTTCATCCTTGCCGGTGAAGAGATGCTTCGTGACAAGAAGGGAGTGCACAACAGCTTCAACTCTCCTGACAGCATCAACCAGTTTACCTGGACCAATTTGCAGAAGTATCCACAGGCATTCACCTTCTATAAGAATCTGATCCAGCTCCGCAAGAACCATCCAGCCTTCCGCCTTTCTACAGGCGATAAGGTACGTGAGCATCTGGAGTTTTTATCTAGCCAGGATAGCAACGGTAAGGAACAGAGCTGCCTCGTAGGTTTCCAGCTCAAGAACCTGGAAGGTATTGATGCCTGGAAGCATATCGTAGTCATCTACAATTTCAATCAGCAGGCTAAGAAGATGCAGATTCCTGAAGGCAACTATACCGTGGCATGCTGCAACGGAGTAATCAACGAGGAAGGTCTGGGCTTTATCTCCGGAAAGGAAGTAGAGGTTGCTCCTCAGTCTGCCTTGATTCTTTATCAGAAATAGTCTATATATATAATAAGGTGTAAAATATGAAAAAGATAATAGCTTCATTATTGCTTATGGGTAGCGCAATAAGTATGAACGCGGCAGTCAACGTAAGCCGCATTGAACCTACCGACTGGTATGTGGGTATGAAGGATGCTTCGCTCCAGCTGATGGTGTATGGCAAGGATATCAAGAACGCTGATGTCTCCGTGGATTATCCGGGTGTGAAGGTGGATAGCATCGCCCGCCTCGATTCTCCTAACTATCTCTTGGTTTATCTCAATCTCAATGGTGCCAAGGCAGGAGAGATGACCCTCAATTTCAAGCAGGGCAAGCAGTCGAAGAAGGTGAAGTATGTGTTGAAGAACCGCGAAATGGCGGGTGATAAGCGCATCGGCTTCTCTAACGAGGATGTGCTCTACATGCTGATGCCCGACCGCTTTGCCAATGGCAATCTGAAGAACGATGCATTCAAGAACATGCGCGACAAGACCTGCGACCGCACAGCTCCAAGTCTTCGTCATGGCGGTGACCTGGAGGGAATCCGCCAGCACCTGGATTATTTCAACCAGTTGGGCGTAACTGCCTTGTGGTTTACTCCGGTTTTGGAGAACGACAGTCCTAATGATGGCAAGAACAGTACCTATCATGGCTATGCCACCACCAACTACTATCGTGTGGATCCACGCTTCGGAACCAATGCTGAGTATAAGCAACTCATTGATGAGGCTCACAAGAAGGGCTTGAAGATTGTTATGGATATGATTTTCAACCACTGCGGTTTCGATCATCCTTGGGTAGCCGACATGCCATCAAAGGATTGGTTCAATACTCCGGAGTGGCTTGCTCCTGAAAACCAGACTCCAGAGCATCAGAAGAATATCGGAACCATGGATGGTGCTGCCAAGGTAAATGACAAGTATCTCCAGACCAATTATAAGCTGACTCCGGTACTCGACCCATACGCCAGCAAGGTTGATCTCACAGAAACCGTGGATGGATGGTTTGTTCCATCTATGCCAGATTTGAACCAGCGCAATCCGCACGTCATCAAATATCTCATTCAAAACAGTGAGTGGTGGATTGAGACTGTAGGTATCGACGGCATCCGCATGGATACCTATCCATACGCCGACCGTGATGCGATGGCGCACTGGATGAAGGTGCTTGGCGAGGAATATCCTCACTTCAATACTGTGGGCGAGACCTGGGTAACCGAACCAGCCTATACTGCAGCCTGGCAGAAAGACAGCAAGTTGTCAGAGAAGAACAGCTATCTGCCAACCGTTATGGATTTCGCTTTCTTCGACCGTATCAACAGTGCTAAGAATGAGGAGACCGATGACTGGTGGAATGGTATGAACCGTATCTATAACGTGTTCTGCTACGATTATCTCTATCCGAACCCAAAGAGCGTCATGGCATTCGTAGAGAACCACGATACCGACCGCTTCCTGGGTGAAGGAAAGGATAGTCTGGCTTTGAAGCAGGCTTTGGCACTTCTCTTGACCGTAAACCGCACTCCGCAGCTCTATTATGGAACTGAGGTGTTGATGAATGGTACCAAGAGTGTGACCGATGGCAATGTCCGCAAGGACTTCCCTGGTGGATGGGCAGGTGACAAGCACAATGCCTTTACTGCTGAAGGAAGAACTCAGGCAGAAAACCTGATGTTCAACTGGCTCAGCAACCTGTTGCATTGGCGTCAGGGAAATGAGGTCATCACCAAGGGTAAGCAGACTCAGTTCTGTCCTCAGAATGGTGTGTATGTCATCGCCCGTCAGTACAACGGGAAGAACGTGATGACCGTCATCAATGGCAAGAAGGAAGCAAACGAACTGAATGTTTCCCGTTATGCAGAGATTATCGGTTCTCATGACAAGGCTACGGATGTAACAAGCGGCCGTACCGTTCTTATCAACAAGAACGTGAAACTCCGTCCTCGCCAGACTATGATTCTTGAGTTCTAAAACGCAAGTAGCTGCGATGGCTGATGCAAGTACTTGCGTTGCCCGTTGCAAGTAGTTGCGATATACAGCGTTCCTAGGAATGTAGATTTACACTCCTAGGAACGTTTTTTTCTTGATAAAAATTCTTTCGTTTCAAATATTCTTAGTACTTTTGCAAGCAGAAGTTTAAAAACTTAATAAAAATGTTTGGAGAAATCGGAAAATGGCTATTAGATATATCTAAATATTTAATAACGGGCTATGTTTTAGCCAAAATGTTTGGTCAAGAAGACTCAACATGGGTTGTAATAGGTGCAGTTGTAGTAGCGGCTTTGCTGTTTGCCTTAGGATTGTACTGTTTACGAAAGGACAAAGATAAAAATAACAAAAAGAAAGGAAAATAATATGGATACTGGATTGTTTATTATGTATGGCTTTTTGGTGCTTTTGGCAGCAGGAATATTTGTTTATGCCAAAATTGATGATCGCAAAGAACAGAAAAGGCAATAATATGGATTACGGATTATTAGTGATGTATGCCTTTTTGACTTTAATTATTGCTGGTTCTTTAATCTATTCAAAATGGGAGGATAAGCATCAGCAACAAGAGCAATAAATGGTGATTAGATACATTTTTTCTATAATAAGCATTTTTTTCATAACCTTGAGCAGTTTTGCGCAAGGCAGCCTTCCTAGTCGCTTTAATGTAAGTTACCTCAATATGGCGGCAGGAATGCCTAATAATTTTGCTGACGATATTTTTCAAGACTCATACGGCTTCGTCTGGATCAGTACGCATGGTGGTGGACTGGTACGTTATGACGGCTTCAATTATATGAATTTCAGCTTGGGTACTGCAGGAGTCAGTCTGCGAAGCAATAGTTGCAGAAATGTCTATGAAGATCATTTCAAGCGTCTTTGGATAGCTTTCGAGGAAGGACCGCAGGTACTCGATCTCAATACGATGCAGCCTGTCATTCCTCCTTGTGAGAATGAAAAGGTGGAAGCGCAGCTCAACAAGGCACTCAAGAACCTTTGCACCCGAATGTATTGTGATGCAAAGGGCAATATATGGATGGTATCCATCAATCTCCTTACCCGTTTCGCTTTCAATGAAAAGGGAGAGGTAAGTAGTGTCTTATCTATTGATTATCCATTCAATGCTCCTGACCTCGGCCTTTGCGATGTATTTCGTAATGGCACGGTGGTGATGTGCAATAATGGAGTGGTGAGTGAATTCTCGGTAATGAATAACAAGTTGGTGACTAAGGATATCAGTTCGATGTTCTTGCCGCTCGATTATCGTTATGCGGGAGCCGTCATCTCTTATCATGGTAAGATCTGGATTGCTACCAACCGCGGTTTGTTTAATAGTGCCAAACAGGAATACCACTGTTCTGCAACCGATCATTCCCTCCAGCATGAGGTAGTGACGAGTCTTGCTGTCTCTCCAGATGATAAACTTCTGGTGGGGTCTCTCTGTGGTGTGGATATCATAGATGATAAGACTGGGGATATAGAGCATTGGAATTGTAACAGTGCGGTGAATCCTTTGAGCAGCAACTTTGTGAACAGTCTGTTCTCAAAAGACGGACAGATATGGGTGGGTACTGAAACCGGTGGCGTAACCAAGTTGGCTCCACGCCAGTTGCAGTTGGAATTCTATCGCCATGATCCGGCTGATGCAACTAGTATTTCTCCTAATGCAGTCAATGCCATGTATGCTGCTGCCGATGGTACGCTATGGGTTGGTTCCGTGGAGGGAGGACTCAATGCTTTGGCTCCTCATTCCAAGACCTTTACGCATTATACGGCCGCCAATTCCGGTTTGCCTCATAACAGTGTTTCTACGCTTGCTGCCGATAATCGTGGCAATCTGTGGATAGGAACCTGGGGTGCAGGTTTTGCGGTGATGAATTTGAAGCAGCCGGGTAAGATAACCCCTCTTGTGGTGGATAGCAAGTATCAGCGTCTGCTTCTGTTTGCTGGTGTCTCGGTTTACGATTCCGTGAATGATGGTATGTGGCTGGGAACCAATGACGGTCTTTTCTTCTATGACTTCAAGCGCCAGCAAATCATCGAACCGTTCAAGGGTAGCTTGAATGTGCGTGGTTGCATCGGTAGCCTGATAACTCCTCAAGGTAAACTCCTGATGGGTTGCGTGCAAGGTATGGTAGAAGTTGACCTGAAGTCACGTCCTCTTGGAAAGGGTGATTTCGCGGTTAAGTATCATCAGTATAAGCTCGATGATCCGAAGAGTGGGGTGATAGATAAGATTCTCTCCTTCTGCTTAGCCAAGGATGGTAAGATCTGGCTCGGCAGTAATGGTTATGGCTTATATTGCTATAACTATGATAAGGATGGTAAGACCCACGTGAAGTCGTTTACCACCAATAATGGATTGGCGAATAACACCGTCAAGGGTATTGTGGAAGATAATCAGGGCATGTTGTGGATAGCCACAGACAACGGACTGTCTGTCTTTAATCCGAAGACGGAAACCTTCAGCAGTTTCTATCGGGAGGATGGTCTGCTCAGTTCCCAGTTCTATTTCAATGGAGCCATCCGCAATGCCAAGGGAGAAATCTTCCTGGGAACGGATCAGGGAATGATGGCGGTGCAGGGACTCAATCTTTCTGCTCTTTATGCCGGAAAACTGCGTTTTACCGAACTTCTGGTAGATAACCAGCCGGTTTTTGCCGGCAGTGATTATCTGGATGAGGATATCTCTATCGCCAGGAAGTTGAGTATTCATGAGAGCGATAAGTCTTTTACCATCAATTTCTCAGCACTCAACTATGGCAGTGGAACTCAGGGAGTTTATCTCTATCGGATGACGGGATATGAGAATGAATGGGTACAGCTCAAACCGGGACAGCATAGTGTCCGGTATTCTACCTTGCCAGCCGGTAAGTATAAGTTTGAAGTGAAATATATACCTTCTATCAATTCTGATAAGGAGCAGGTTATCTCTATTGATGTTACAGTGACTCCTTATTTCTGGAAAAGCTGGTGGTTTATTACCATTATAGTAATAGGTATCATCGCTTTGGTACAGTATATCTATATACGCCGACTTGATGTGATGCGTGAACGGGAGGTAGAGGCACTGTATCGTCCTATCGAAGCTGCGCTCAAGGACAGTGACGAACCGGAGAAGCTCCAGAGCCGCATCCAGACGATTCTGCGAAATCAACAGCGTTATCAGGAAAGTCAGAAGAAGAGTATCGAAGCTGATAAGAAGCAGGTTGTAGAGAATGCGCATCCGTTCATGGAACGTGTCATGGAGGTGATGGAGAAGAATTATGATAATTCTGAGTTCGGAGTTCAGGAACTTTCTGATGCAATGGGCATGAACCGAAGCGTACTGAGCAAGAAGTTGACTGCAGAAACGGGCTTGCCTACGGCTCAGTTCATTCGCAACTATCGCCTGGATATTGCCAAAAAAATGATTGTGGATAATGGTGCCAATCGCAACATTACCGAGATAGCCTACCGGGTAGGTTTCAATGATCCGAAGTATTTCACCCGCTGTTTTACCAAGCAGTATGGAGTTTCACCTACCTCTTTCAGGGACGCCCGGGAAGATGAAAAAGTGGATAAGATGGCAGATGTGGAACCGGACAAAGAGGAAAAATCAAATCAGTAAATTTGAGAATAGATTCACGGAAAATAGGAATTGCTTGATGTAGGTCAAGTGATTCCTATTTTTGTATGTGTGGGAACACAGAGGGTGGATAAGTACGTAAATCTGCTAAAAACAAGCTGTTTATGCATTTTGTCCACCTATAATTTTCATTTGTCCACCCTATGTATTCCGATTAATTGTACTTTTGCCACCGAAAATTTGTGAAATTAGAATAAACAAAAATACAAACCTAAAAATTGATAAGCAATGAGGAAACAATTATTCTCTATGATGCTATGCCTTGGTGCTGTTGGTGGCGCTTCTTTTGTTGCCCCAATGCCCGCAATGGCTGCTGTTGCACAGGACCAGGTGATCACAGTCAAGGGACAAGTTGTAGATGATCAGGGTGAACCTCTGATTGGCGCAACAGTCAAGACTAAGGATGCCAAGACAGGTGCAGTTACCGACTTGGATGGTAATTTCGAAATCCGTGTAAAGGCGAACGCCACTCTTTTTGTAAGCTATCTTGGCTACAAGGAGCGTGAGATTGCTGTACGCGGTCGTGCCATCATTGATGCTATCCAGCTCTCTTCTGATGACCATGTACTCGACCAGGTGGTTGTTGTAGGTTATGGTACACAGAAGAAGGCAGACCTTACCGGTTCCGTATCTATCGTCAATGCAGAAGAGATGAAGAAGGTATCTAATTCCAATATCTCTACCATGCTTGAGGGTAAGGTTGCCGGTGTACAGATTACATCAGACGGTCAGCCTGGTGCAGATCCTAGTGTGAGAATCCGTGGTATCGGTTCTTTCGGTAGCACAGCTCCTCTTTATGTCATCGACGGTGTGCCTATGGGTACCACTATCCGTGACTTCTCTCCTAATGATATCGAGACCATCCAGATTCTGAAGGATGCTTCTGCGGGTGCCATCTACGGTTCTCGTGCTGCGAATGGTGTCGTTATCATCACTACCAAGAATGGTAAGAAAGACCAGCCTCTGAAGGTGAACTATTCAGGTTACTTTGGTGTTGACCAGATTCCTGGCGATGTATATGACGTGATGAACGCCGACCAGTATAGCCAGTACCTTGGTACTGCTTGCACCAACTCCAACACTCCTATCCCTGGTGGATATAAGATGGGCGAGGATGGAATGTATCACTTCCAGGACGAAACCAACACAGATTGGTTTGACGAGGTGTTCAAGACCGGTATCCGCCAGAACCACAACGTAGCCCTCAGCGGTGGTA
>CAKPWR010000039.1 GCA_934196725.1 uncultured Prevotella sp. | reverse complement strand
AAGGCTGAAGCTGCTCGTCTGAAAGCGCAGACCGACAGCTTGAACAAGGAGGCTGCCAAGGCTGAAGCTGAAGCTAAGCAAGTAGAAGCTAAGAAGACTGAAATCAAGCAGGCAGCTGAAGCAGAGCCTGCTCCTAACCTGCCAAAGGAGGAAACTACCGTAAAGGGCGGTTGGGCGATTCCTACCACGGTAGCCAAGAAGAAGGAAGAAGCCAAGCCTGTACTGATGGCAAACGGCGTGGAGCTCAAGGAAGATCCTAAGTATCTGGAAGGAGCTGTCAAGCTGAACCAGGAGGGCAAGGTGGAATTCACCCTCGATACGGATGCCAACGGCAAGACAGCCAAGCAGATTTATGACATCGTATACGAATATATGAGTGATCTGACACAATCGGATGACAACATCGCCAGCAGAGTGGCGCTGGTGAACCCTAACGAATACATCATAGCCAACAGCATGGACGAATGGCTCGTATTCAGCAACTCATTCATCTCGCTCGACCGCACAGAGTTCAAGTATCAGCTCGTTGCAAAAATCTCAGACAATCATCTGGATCTCAGACTCCTCCGCATAGTATACAACTATGAGCCAGACAGACCGACAGGATTCAAATTGCCTGCTGAGGAGGTGATAACCGACAAGGTGGCACTGACCAAGAAAAAGAATGACCTGGCAAAAATCTTCGGTAAGTTCCGCAGAAAGACTATCGACAGAAAAGACCAGATATTCAGTGAGTTAACAGCATTGATTAAGAAATAAAATCAATAAAAAAATGACAGAAGAAAATAACAATATAAAGACAGGACAGGCAGAAAACAGCAAGCAGCTGGAACAGCCAAAGACCAGCTATGCCGTACGTCCGGACCACAGACATCACCGCAGGCTGGCATATAGCGACCAGAACAACATGTTGCAGGTACGCAACTACCTCAACATCGCATTCATGCTATTGGCTATCATCGGCGTTGTTATCTGGACCCAACTGGACGACTATCACACACTAGCTGCAATCGTGCTGATTCTTGGAGTGGCACTCAAGATTGCGGAAGTTTGCATCCGATTATTCAAAAAATAACAGCTGGTTTCCAAACATCCTGAAAGATAACAGCCAGTTCCGAACATTCAGAAAGATAATGAAGAAATCAATATTAACGATAATACTATTTTGTGCTGCAACTCTTACAGTTGCGGCACAAAACGATTTTAACAATAACGAAGATTCACAATTCAGACCACAGACCAGCAACAGGGTGAACACAGACTCACTCGGTTCGGACAAGGAAATTCCGAAGGGCATCAAGGTGTGGACAATAGACGAAAGATTCGGAGACAGGACGGAAGCTACCGTCGATACACTGCAGCATCTGTATATGAACACAACCTTCAACGAGGGCATATACGGACAGTACAATACGCTGGGTAATATGGGTACTGCAAGAATCAACCGTATCTTCATCGACCGGCGTACGCAGGGGAACTTCATGTTTACAGAACCATACGACAACATCGTTACCCCTGTGAGCGATTTCCACTTTACCAACACCTATTCTCCTATCACCAACGTGACGCTGAACAGTTGCGGTGACCGTACTAACGGAGAAGACGACTTCAAGGCTATCTTTGCCGTGAATGCCAACAAGCAGCTGGGTGGTGGATTCCGCTTCGACTACAAATACGGCAGAGGATACTACAATGCACAGAGTACTTCTCACTTCAAGTACACCATGTGGGCATCCTATCTGGGCGACAGATATCAGGCTCACGTCCTCTTCAGTACCAATCACCAGAAGGTAACAGAAAACGGAGGTATCACCAATGATGACTACATCAAGCATCCGGAACAATATACCGATGATTTCGCCAGCAACGAAATTCCTACCGTACTAGAGGAGAACTGGAACAGAAACGACAACCAGCATATCTTCCTGAGCCATAGATACAGCTTCGGTTTCAACCGCAAGGTAAAAATGACCGAAGAAGAAATCAAGGCCAAGAAATTCGCCATGGCATCGGCTAAGGAAAACAAAGCTGAAGACGAAAAGGAAGAAGCCAAGAAACAGGCGGAGAAAAGCGGTAAAAAATTCGACGAAAAGGCTTACGACAAAAAGCAGAAGACAAAATTCTCCGGAAGACCCGAAAATGCTAAAATAGCAGGTGATGAACCTGCCAAAGGCAATGCTGCCAAAGACATCAAGAGCGACAGCACACGTATCGCCGTAAACGGAAAGGCTGCTGCCGACAGTCTGCTCGCCATCGAAAAGAAAAAGCAGGAAGACTCGCTGTGGTATAAGAATGAGTATGTACCGGTTACAAGTATCATACATACCGTAAAGTTCGACAACTACAAGCGTATCTACGAGGCTTACAAGACTCCTGCCGATTATTATCTCAACGAATACTATACAGCAGGCAGACTGCAGGGTGACTCTATCTACGACCAGACCAAACACTGGCACATGAAGAATACTCTAGCACTGGCTACACTGGAAGGATTCAGCAAGTGGGCTAAAGCAGGCATCAAGGCATTCGCCAGCTACGACCTGCGCCACTATGACTTGCCTGACAAGGAAGGCGGTATTGAGAAATTCAACGAGCACACCCTGAGCGTAGGTGGACAGCTGAGCAAGCAACAGGGTAAGACACTGCACTATAATGCCACAGCAGAGATTGGTTTGACTGGCGTAGACGCAGGTACACTAGCCATCGATGGAAATCTGGATGTCAACATCCCATTCCTCGGTGACAAGGTTCAGGTAAGAGGCGATGCCTTCTTCCACCGGGAGACACCATCCTTCTACTACCGTAAATATCATGCACGTCATGCCTGGTGGGATGACGATCTTGAGAAGACCATCCATACCCGCATCATGGGTACATTGAGATACAACAAGACCAACACTACCCTTCGCGTAGCTGTAGACGAGATCAAGAACTACACTTATTTCTCACAGTCATACAACGTAACAGAAAACTATCTGCGTACCGGCGTAGTGGTGACACCTATGCAGGAAAGTTCAGGCATCAATCTGCTGACTGCCCAGTTGGAACAGAACTTCAAGTTCGGCATCTTCCATTGGGAGAATCAGATTACCTACCAGAACTCCAGCAACAAGAGTGCTCTCCCGGTACCTGCTCTCAATGTATACAGCAACCTCTACATCAAGGTTAGCATCGCCAAGGTATTGAAGATAGACATGGGTACAGACGTACGCTACTTTACCAGCTACGAAGCCCCAGACTATTCTCCATACGTAGGAATGTACACAGTACAGGGTAATGGCGAAAACAATGTGAAGGTAGGTAACTACCCTATCGTAAACGTATATGCCAACGCACACCTCAAGCACACCCGCTTCTTCATCATGATGAGCCACATCAATGCAGGCAAGGGCGACAAGAACTATTTCTTCACCCCACATTATCCAATGAACGAAAGCGTAATGCGAATCGGTGTCAGTTGGAACTTCTTTAATTAATATATCAATTTTGTAAGGAGTGAGTCTTATCTCTCACTCCTTACAAAAAAATCCCAAAATCTATGGTTAAAACTAATTCTCTCAAAGCATGGTTCCTGGCAGCCCGTCCTGTTACACTGACGGCAGCTGCAGTTCCCGTGATGCTGGGTGTAGCCCTGGCATACAAGGATTCCAATACCCATTGTCAATGGCTCCCAGCCCTGCTCTGCCTCCTCTTTGCCTGGGTGATGCAGATAGACTCCAACCTGGTGAACGACTTCTTCGACTTCAAACATGGCAACGATGACGAAACCAGACTGGGTCCGAAGCGAGCCTGCGCGGAAGGCTGGATCACAATGAAAGCCATGAAATGGGGCATCATCCTCACCACCCTTCTGGGTTGCGCCATAGGATTGCCACTCGCCCTCTATGGAGGAAAGGAGATGATCATCGTGGGCATCTGCTGTGTGCTCTTCTGCTTTCTCTATACCACCAAGTTGAGTTATCTGGGATTGGGCGACCTGCTGGTACTGGTCTTCTTCGGCATCATACCAGTATGCTGCACCTACTACCTGGTGATGCCGGAAGGAATGCAGGGAGTATCAGCTGAAGCAGTCCTTGCTTCCATCGCCTGCGGACTGGTGGTAGATACACTGCTCATCCTGAACAATTATCGCGACCATGACAATGACATCAAGGCAGGCAAGAAGACGCTGATTGTCCACATCGGCAAGAAAAACGGAGAGCGACTCTATTGCGCACTGGGCAACATCGGCATCCTCATCATGATAGGTATCAACATCTACGGTGCCCTTGCATACGATGCAGATTCTAAATTTTTGCCTTTTGCTGCTGTATGCCTCGTACAGCACAACCGAACATACGCCAAGATGAGGAAGATAGGAGAAGGCAGAATGCTGAACAAGGTTCTGGGCTATACGGCTCTCAACATCTTCACCTTTGGCATCATCTCTACCTTCATCATCGTCGAATGATGTAATTAAATAATGTACGCGCGTACATTAATTATATATATAAAGAAGAAAAGTATGAAGCAACAAGTAAATCTCGAAATCATGCAGTTTGTGGAAACACAGATCCTGCCCAAATATACGGAGTTTGGAGAGAGCCACGGATTGCGCCACGTAACCCGCGTGATAAGAAACGCCTTGAAACTCGTACCTGTAACAGGTGCCGACATCGACATGGTTTATATCGTTGCCGCCTACCACGACTTAGGAATGAGCGGTCCACGCGCCATCCATCACATCACAAGCGGGAAAATCCTTCAGGCTGATGCCAGACTGAAGAAATGGTTTTCTCCAGAGCAAATCAAAATCATGAAGGAGGCTGTAGAGGATCATCGTGCTTCATCCAGTCGTCAGCCTCGCAGCATCTATGGGAAAATCGTTGCAGAAGCAGACAGAGACATCGAAGTACACGAGATCTTCCTCCGTGCCATCGAATACGGAAAAGAGAACTACCCCGGGAAAAACAAGGAAGAACAATGGGAAAGATTCTCTGAACACATGGAAGAGAAGTACTCCAGAAACGGGTATATCAAACTATGGATTCCGAACTCACCTAACGAGAAAGCCTTGAAAGAACTGAGAAACATCATTGAACATAAAACAATGCTCAGAGAAGAGTTTGAAAAAATATACGAGGAGATAGAGAATAGGAACCAATAACTACTATTTGGATAGAGGTAAAAGATTTTTCGAAAAAAACAGCTTAAAGATTTGGTAGTTTCAAAAGATTACACTATCTTTGCAACATAGAAAATAAAAGACTTCTATCGATAGATGATAGCACTAGTTATGTCTATTCGAAAAAAATATAAGGGTCGTGTCGGTTCGATCGGGATACTCATCAAATTACACTTATGAAACCGAGAAGACTTCTCTTGCCAATGGCGGGCCACATAAACTGACTTGTCAACTAAGCTGCAAAGCCGGTGGATTACAAAAGCGGAGAGCTCTCAAATGTTACTGACATTCGGAGTTTCATCACATCATCGAGCGGCCCTTTCCTTTTAAAAGGCAGATTTCCAACCTAGGAGATCTGCTTTTTTCGTATTATCATAAAAATATTTTGCTATTAAACCTCGAAAATACGTTCTTCACACTAACCTTACACTTATATCAGACTTGTCACATTTTATACTTTTATCTGCATTTTACATCAAAACTCTATTTTATAAGAAAAAAAGCCCAAAAATGGGGTCCTGAAAATGAGGGAGTTACAAAAAAAGTGCATTTTTATTAAAAAATAGTCGCCAAAAAATTTGGTGGAACCGGAAAAAAGTAGTACCTTTGCAACCGCATTTGAGAACGATGCTTGCTTGATTCGGTAACGATTTCCGACTGGAAGGTTGGGTGAGTGGCTGAAACCAGCAGTTTGCTAAACTGCCGTGCGGGTAACCGTACCGGGGGTTCGAATCCCCCACCTTCCGCAAGTATTCCTCTAAAATGTACTGTTGGTCGATTCATCTAATGGTTAGGATACAAGATTCTCAATCTTGGCATAGGGGTTCGATTCCCCTATCGACTACAACATAAAATCAACAAGCATAGTTAATATGCTATCAATAACCGGTCGATTCATCTAATGGTTAGGATACAAGATTCTCAATCTTGGCATAGGGGTTCGATTCCCCTATCGACTACTGTGTTTTTCATGTATTAGTTAGATTGTTTAAGCTTGCATTCAGTCTTTAAGAGACTATTGCAAGTTATTTTTTTGCCCTTTTATTTGGTAATCTCCCCTATTTACAGTACCTTTGCAAGGAATAAACAGAGTCACAACAAATACATGATCAAAATATGAAAAAGTATTTCCCAAACATATCATTCAAGATTAAAAGCATCATCTTTTATGCTATCCTCATTGCTGCTGTTCCACAAACAGGCAAAGCACAATACAATACGATACACAACAGCCGCATCGCATCACTGCAAGTGGTATCAGGAACCGACTGGCTCAGTATGCCTATCACCCAACTCGGTGGAAACGCCATCAACATAGACTTCGACGACATGACCCACGATTACCACCGATACACCTATAAGATTACTCATTGCGATGCGAACTGGAAGGAATCGGAAGGACTCTTTGATACCGACTACCTGCAAGGTTTCAATGGCGAACTGGTAATTGACGACATAGAGCAATCACTCAATACCAATCACCTATATACCCATTATCACCTATCCATCCCTAACGAAAACTGCAGAATCAAGATGAGCGGCAACTACAAGCTGACCGTTTACGACGACAATGCAGAAGAGGGAGAAAACGCCATGCTTACTGCATGCTTTATGGTGGTAGACCCTAAGCTGAACGTAGCCCTGGCATACACATCAAATACAGACATTGATAACAACAGAGCCCACCAGCAAGTTAAAATGACCGTAGGTTACAGGAACATTCACGTAACAGCACCAAACCAGCAGATAAAAACCGTCGTATTGCAAAACGGAAGATGGGATAATGCAATCGTAAACGCCAAACCTGATTACCAAAACGCAGACCAGATGAGCTGGGCACACAACAGACAACTCATCTTCAAGGCAGGAAACGAATATCACAAGTTCGAAATGCTAGATCTCGACCACCCTACCATGGGCATCGAGCGAATCAACTGGGACGGCAAAAACTACCATGCCTATGTCATCCCCGACGAACCCAGACCCAGCTATGTATACGACGAAAGCGGACAAGGAGCATTCTATATCCGCAACAGCGACAATATAGACAACAATTATCAAAGCGACTACGCCATAGTTCACTTCACCCTGAAGGCACCCAGACAAGACGGAGACGTATACCTGAACGGTTTCTGGACAAACGACTCATTTGCACCGGAATACCGGATGGAATATGACGAAAACAGCCACTGCTATCACGCACAGGTGAAACTGAAACAAGGCTATTATAGCTACCAGTACCTGGTTTTAAGAAATGACGGCAGCACCAGACATGTATCAACAGACGGCGACTTCTACCAGACAGCCAACAGATACGACGTACTGATATACTACAAGGGAACAACAGACCGATGCGACCAGCTAATAGGCTGGAAAAGCATCAAATAAGAGCCGGATATTCTTAAAAGCATTAAAAAGAAGCTTCAAGAATACGCCATTTAGTTAAATCTTCATAAAACATATTCTTTTAAGAAAGTATTATTCGTTTATATCGAAGATAATTAGTAATTTTGCACTCCGAATGCTCATGGATTGGGCAAATGTTACAGAAAAGTTTAGTTCGTTGGGGCTCGGTCAAGATCCGGCACGAAGCAGGACGCCTCGCGGAAAAACCCGTTTATATAAATAATTAAATGTACGCAATCGTAGAAATTAACGGTCAGCAGTTCAAGGCTGAGGAGGGCAAGAAGCTCTTCGTACATCACATCAAGGATGTTGAGGCAGGTCAGACTGTTGAGTTCGACAAGGTTTTGCTCGTTGACAAAGACGGCTCAATCACTGTCGGTGCACCAGCTGTAGAGGGTGCAAAAGTAGTAGTAGAAGTAGTGAACCCACTCGTAAAGGGTGACAAGGTAATCGTCTTCAAGATGAAGCGCCGCAAGGACTATCGCAAGAAGAACGGTCATCGTGCTCAGTTCACTGAAGTATCAATCAAATCTGTAATCGCTTAAAATTAGGAGGAATTAGAAAATGGCACATAAGAAAGGTGTTGGTAGTTCTAAGAACGGCCGTGAATCAGCTTCACAAAGATTAGGCGTTAAGATCTGGGGTGGTCAGAGCATCATCGCAGGTAACATCATCGTTCGCCAGCGTGGTAACAAGCACTTCCCAGGTGAGAATGTAGCTCAGGGTAAGGATGATACATTGTATGCTTTGGCAGATGGTATCGTTTACTTCCACAAGGGCCGCAAGGACAAGAGTACAGTTTCTGTTCTCTCTCCAGAGGTTTACGCTGAGAAGACCAAGAAAGCTGACGCTTAAATTTTAAAGTTTTAGAAAAAACTATTCCAAACAAACAACATAGAAGCCTGCTCATACCTAGAGCAGGCTTTCTGCATTTATATACCCCAAAGCAAGAATTGCCACTACCCTTTCAGGGCGTTAGAGACATATAAAACCACGAAAAAACTTTAATTCTACTCTTATCAGCAAAAAAGTCAGTATTTTTTTGCGTTATCACAAATATTTTTTGTACTTTTGCCTTCAAATAGTAAATAATTAAATTAAAAGACATTATATGCTTACACTTAAACTCATCAGTGAAGAAACTGAACGTGTAGTTAAAGGTCTTGAAAAGAAGCATTTTCCTAATGCTCGTGAGGCCGTAGAGAAAGTATTGGAGTACGACAAGATCCGTCGCGAAGCTCAGCAGAAGTTGGATAACAACAAGCAGCAGGCTAACCAGTTTGCCAAGCAGATTGGTGCCCTCATGAAGGAAGGCAAGAAAGAGGAAGCTGAGAACGCAAAGGCGCAGGTAGCTATGCTCAAGGCTGACGCCAAGGCTCTGGAAGAGATCATGGAGAAAGCTCAGAACGATATGACCAACCAGTTGCTCGAAATCCCTAACATCCCTTGCGAACAGGTTCCTGAGGGTAAGGATGCAGCAGATAACGTGGTTGTAAAGGAAGGCGGCGAAAAGCCTAACCTCGGTGAGGATGCTCTCTGCCACTGGGATCTCCTGAAGAAGTACAACCTCGTGGATTTCGACCTCGGTGTGAAGATTACCGGTGCCGGCTTCCCTGTATATATCGGTAAGATGGCTCGCTTCCAGCGTGCTCTCGAGGCTTTCTTCCTCGATGAGGCCCGCAAGAGCGGATACCTGGAGATTCAGCCTCCTTACGTAGTAAACGAGGATTCTGGTCGTGGCACAGGTCAGTTGCCAGACAAGGAGGGTCAGATGTATCACGCTAATCTCGACAACCTCTTCCTCATCCCTACTGCCGAGGTTCCTGTAACCAACATCTTCCGCGATGTTATCCTCGACGAGAAGGATCTCCCTATCAAGCGCTGTGCTTATTCTGCCTGCTTCCGTCGTGAGGCTGGTAGCTATGGTAAGGACGTTCGTGGCTTGAACCGCCTGCACCAGTTCGACAAGGTAGAGATTGTACGCATCGATAAGCCAGGTCACTCATACGAGAGCCTGAACGAGATGCTCGACCACGTAGAGGGTCTTTTGAAGAAGCTGGAGTTGCCATACCACATCCTCCGTCTCTGCGGTGGTGATATGAGCTTCACCTCTTCTATCTGCTACGACTTCGAGACATGGAGTGCAGCACAGGGTCGCTGGTTGGAGGTTTCATCAGTATCTAACTTCGAGAGCTATCAGGCTAACCGCCTCCACTGCCGCTATCGCCATGCAGAGGACAAGAAGATTGAGCTTTGCCACACCTTGAACGGTTCTGCTCTCGCCTTGCCACGTATCGTAGCAACCATCCTGGAGAACAACCAGACTCCAGAGGGTATCCGCGTTCCTAAGGTATTGGTACCTTACTGCGGATTCGAGATGCTCGATGACAAGAACTTCGATTAATTCGAACCAAACAGATTGGATATACATCCATTCGATCAAGAATACAAAAACATATTGTACGAGGATAACTTCGACTGCCTTTAAAAGGTGGTCGTAGTTATCCTTTTGCTTTTTCTATACCATGTGCAAACATGCATAAACAACTGAACAAGAAATAGACAATAGTCAACATAAAAAGTTAATAGCCAATGAACAAGATTATCAAGAAAATACAATACTCTGAAAAGGTATTTCGTTTCGATGTGGAAGCTCCACTCATTGCCAAAAGCCGCAAGGCTGGTAACTTCGTCATCATCCGTGTAGACAACAACAGTGAGCGCATGCCGCTGACCATTGCTGATGCCGACATAGAAAAAGGCACCATCACACTGGTTGTGCAGAAGGTAGGTTTATCTTCTACCAAACTCTGTGCCTTGAACGAAGGTGATGAGATTCATGACGTGGTAGGTCCACTCGGAAACCCAACACATATCGAGAACTTCGGTACCGTCATCTGTGCCGGTGGTGGCGTAGGCGTAGCTCCTATGCTCCCTATCATCAAGGCGCTGAAGGCTGCGGGCAACCGTGTGCTCAGCGTGATTGCCGGAAGAAGCAAGGATCTCGTCATCATGGAGGATGAGGTACGTGCTTCAAGTGATGAACTCATCATCATGACCGACGACGGCAGCTACGGCGAGAAAGGTGTTGTTACCGTGGGTATCGAAAAGCTCATCAATCAGGAGCATATCGACAAGGTATTCGCCATCGGTCCTCCTATCATGATGAAGTTCTGCTGTCTCCTGACCCAGAAATACAATCTCTCTACTGATGTATCGCTCAATACCATCATGGTAGATGGTACCGGTATGTGCGGTGCCTGTCGTCTGACTATCGGCGGAAAGACCAAGTTTGTCTGCATCGACGGTCCTGAGTTTGACGGTGCATTGGTAGACTGGGACGAGATGTTCAAGCGCATGGGAACCTTCAAGGACGTAGAGCGTGAGGAGATGGAACACTTCGAGGAACATCTGGCTACCGTAGATGTCGAAAAGAAGAAGGAGACTACAGACGTAACTATGGACGTGGAGCCAACAGATGCATCTATCAAAGAATTGACCGACCGCAACGCTGAGTGGCGCAAAGAATTGCGTGCTTCCATGAAGGCAAAGGAACGTACAACTATCGAGCGTGTAAAGATGCCTGAGCTCGACCCAGTATATCGCGCTACCACCCGTACGGAAGAGGTGAACATCGGTCTGACCAAGGAGATGGCATTGACCGAGGCAAAGCGCTGCCTCGACTGTCCTAAGCCAACCTGTATGGAAGGCTGTCCTGTAAGCATTAACATTCCATCATTCATTAAGAATATCGAACGTGGTCAATTCCTGGCTGCTGCAAAGGTTCTGAAGAACACCTCTGCCCTACCTGCTGTCTGCGGACGTGTCTGCCCTCAGGAGAAGCAGTGCGAAAGCAAGTGTGTGCATCTCAAGATGAACGAGCCGGCAGTGGCTATCGGATATCTGGAGCGTTTTGCTGCCGACTATGAACGTCAGAGTGGCAACATTTCAGTTCCTCAATGCGATGAAGCCAACGGAATCAAAGTTGCCGTTGTCGGTTCCGGTCCTTCCGGTCTGAGCTTTGCTGGCGATATGGCAAAGAAGGGATTCGACGTCACCGTGTTCGAGGCTCTGCACGAGATAGGCGGTGTATTGAAATATGGTATACCAGAGTTCCGATTGCCTAATGCTATCGTAGACGTAGAGATTGAGAATCTTCAGAAGATGGGCGTGAAATTCATCACCGACTGTATCGTAGGTAAGACCATCTCCGTGAAAGACCTGGAAGACCAGGGCTTCAAGGGCATCTTCGTGGGTTCTGGTGCCGGTTTGCCAAACTTCATGAATATCCCTGGCGAGAATGCCTTGAACATCATGTCTTCCAATGAATATCTGACCCGTGTGAACTTGATGGATGCAGCCAATCCTCATACCGATACCCCTATCAACCTGGGTAAGAAGGTGGTTGTTGTGGGCGGTGGAAACACAGCGATGGACAGCTGCCGTACAGCCAAGCGTCTTGGAGCAGAAGTAACATTGGTTTATCGCCGTTCTGAAGCAGAGATGCCAGCCCGACTAGAGGAAGTCAAACATGCCAAGGAAGAAGGCATCAACTTCATGACTCTCCATAATCCTAAAGAGTATGAAGCTGACGAGAAGGGCGCAGTGAAGTCTGTAGTCCTCGATGTCATGCAGTTGGGAGAACCTGATGCCAGCGGTCGCCGTCGTCCGGAAGCTACCGGCGAAACCGTGACATTGGAGTGCGACCAGGTGATTGTTGCAGTAGGTGTAAGTCCTAACCCTCTCGTTCCTCAGAGCATTGAAGGATTGGAGCTCGGCAGAAAGAACACCATTGCCGTGAACGAGCAGATGCAGAGTTCTATCAAAGAAATCTACGCAGGCGGTGACATCGTCCGTGGTGGTGCTACCGTAATTCTTGCCATGGGTGATGGTAGAAAGGCTGCACTTAACATGAGTGAAAGACTCTTGAAATGATAAACAAGAAAAAGACAGCGTGTCATAAGTTTAGATAATAGTTGGCGCATAACAGTTGACTACCGCATGCACATCAGTTGGTGTGCGAGTGCATATCAGCTGATATGCGAGCGCACAACAGCTGTTGTGCGGCCAGAGATACTAGCTTTCTCAAAAACTTTAGCTGTCTTTTCCAACAATATATCAATAAGATACAAAAGAAAAAGAGGGTGCGTCATGAACTTGTGACACACCCTCTTTTCTATTTATGTTTTAAAGATTGAATCTCAAACCAAACTGGAAATTGAAGTTCAGTTTCTTATCCTTGAAAGTGTTTTCAATCTCGCTGCCATTGTCAATGTAATATTTAGCACCCGGCTCGATATACAAGCCCACATTTGGCGTGATATCATATTGTGCTCCGAGCGAAGCCTTTCCTGAGAACTGCACTCTATCGCGTTTGGCATTCTCTTTCTTTACTCCCTCCTCTTCCGTATCATTCTTCACATTCAAGTCAGCCTCTGCACCTGCCATCACATAGGCATGGAATCCTCTACTCTTCCATAACTCATAGTTCAAACCTACCGGGATGCCCACATAGTGAAGTACCTGATGAACATTATAATTGTTGTGAGGTGAATACGGATAGAAATCGGAAGAGGTGCGGGTATACACGAAACCCGAACTCAGCGACAGACGTGGAGCAATACCAAATGCCACCTGCAATCCAACAGAGACAGGAGCATGATGCTTGGCTTCACCTTTATAGGTTTTCTGAACCACCTTATAGGATGCCATCAGATAATCGATGTCATTCACACCTCCTACAGTTGGGTCAGGAACAACACCCGGCATAGGGTCTGCCAAAACACCAGAACCAGAACTCGCAAAGGAATCATCGGAAGTTGACAATCCCAAGTTCGGACTCAGATTTTCTGCATAGAGCTTCATTGACAAGCCTGCAGTCTCTTCAAGATGAGAGAATTGATAAGCATCAGCTACTGCGGCATTCGCAAAGAGGTTATCAATAGACTTTGCATTTTGATTCTGTCGGGTCGAAGAATTCTGATGAAGAGTTGACTCAGTTTTCTCTACTGCAGTTGAGGCAGGCTGAGGTTCAACTGACGCTACCATCAATTCATTCTCAGAAGTTGGCATCAATTCATTCTCCGAAGCAGAAGATAAAAGAACCGTTTGATCAGCCACAAGCTGTCTTCCTGCATTTTTACCTTCCACCGTATGCTTTGGATTCCTTTTCATCCCCAATCCTACATTGTCATCCTTGGAATCAGGCATATTCCCTGCTCCATTTTCCGATGTCTTACCCATAGGATGCAAATGCTCTGCAACCGCAGATGCAGATGGTTTATCTGTTGCCATTGCCAACTGCGAACTGGCAAGTTTGTCTTCCTCCTGATGGAAGTAGACATAACTACCTCCTACTCCCAACAATGCCACAGCCGCAGCTGCAGCAGACCAACGTTTCCAAGTGTTTATATGGATTATTTTACCTGGTCCGGTTACTTCTTGATGTACCGTCTTCTGAGCAAGCGATTGTTCAATACCCGCCCACAAGTCGCGGCTGACAGGCTCTTGATAGTCTGCCAACTGATCTCGAAGTTTGTTTGTCCAATCATTATTACTCATATTCTTTCTCGTTTAATTTACTCAGATAATCATTAATTTTTCTTGCCAAGAGTTTCTTGGCTCTCAGATACTGCGATGCAGAACTACTTTCCTTAATGCCTAACCGCTGGGCTATCTCCTTATGACTCAACTGTTCGAAGACATACATATTAAGCACCAATCTATAGCCATCAGGCAGTTCTCCAATCATTTTAGTCAGCTCAGCAGGTGGTATCTTTTCTACAGGCGGTTCCTCGTCCATAGGCTCATCCGGAATTTCTTCCACCAGCGTAAGTCTACTTTTCTGCCGAACGCAAGTAATCGCCTCATTTACAACAATACGAAGCAACCACCCCTTCAGTGACCCTTCACCTCTATACTGAAAATTCGGAATCGCAGCAAAAACCTTGATGAAACTGTCCTGGACAACATCCTCGGCATCTTCGCGCAAAGGGACATACCTCAGCGCAACCGCCATGGCATGCCCTACATACCGTTCGTACAACCGATGCATCGCATCACGGCTGCCACGAAAAATATCATCCAAAAGCTCCTTCTCAGATTCCACTTTTATTTTCTCTTTTATAAATTAAACGAAAGATATGAAAATCCTTGCACCAAATCATGAACTTTTTTTGAAAAACTTATCAAATGACATCAAAGACCATTCCCTCCTGAGAGAGTACGGAATTGGGAAACACCGCTTTCGCCTCTTCCAGCAAGACCTGTTCATCATTATATCTCGCACTATAATGTCCCAGCAGCAAGGTGCCAACACCCGCTCCTGCTGCTATGGCAGCAGCCTGACGAGCTGTACTATGATAATATATCTTGGCACGGTCTTCCTGTTCCGAAGTATAGGTACTCTCATGATATAACACAGTAACACCTTTCACCTTCTCCTTCAAACCTGGCATAAAACGGGTATCACTACAGTAAGCATAACTGCGGGGAGAATCAGCAGGCTGTACGAGTCGGGCATTCGGGATAACATCCCCATCCTCATTCGTCCAATCTGCCCCATTTTTGATATTGTTGATCTGACTGACTGGAATACCATAATAGTCAATCATATCCCGACGGATATGCGGCAAGGTTGGCTTCTCACGGAAGATGAATCCACAACAAGGAACACGATGCTGCAGAGGTACAGTCTCAACGGTAAGTGAGTGGTCTTCATAAATAACCTGCTGCTTTTCAGTATCAACAGGTATCATTTCCATCTCATATTCCATCGTCTGCATAAAGAATTCAACCTGCTGCTTGAAGAGAGGTTCATAATCCTTAGGGGCATATATTCTCAACTTGGAAGTACGTCCTAGCATTCCAAGCGTAGACAACAATCCCATCAAACCGAAACAATGGTCTCCATGCATGTGACTGATAAAGATGGCATTCAGTTTGGAGAAATGGATGTGAGAGCGACGGAACTGCATCTGAGCACCTTCACCGCAATCCACCATGAAACACTTGCCTCTCATCTCGATGAGTTGAGAGGAAGCGTTATGTTTAAGGGTAGGCAGCGCACTGCCACAACCCAGAATATGTATCTTAAATGGTTCCATTTGCAAAATAATTCATCATACATTTTTTCTGAATCATCAAGCAACTATTCTTGACGCTTGAAGACGAATATGCCTTGATGATTCTCCAGCAACAAACTGTCTGGACCTAAATTATCGATATCAAAGGTGTCTTTATTCAAGAGAAGCTTACCATTCATGATTTTCCAGGAAGTCCATGGGTTGGTTTCAGCCTTTACATTATTCTTCACCTCTCCACCTTCAAGCAGGTCGAAATTCTTATCCAAAGAAATCCATTTACCCAACAAAGAAGTCAGATTGATAACCTTCTGGGCTACCATCTCACCATCCTGTGCCTTATAAGCCAAAAGGGCAATACGGTCTCCAGCCATCAAACCACCCTGGACAATAGAAGGATTAGCATCATCGATAAAGACAGAAAGCGTATCACCCTCATCTGAGCACAATTCCAGACTGTGCATGGATGTGCCTTCACCACATACACCATATATCGTAGAATCATTTACCTCCTCAACTTCGACAGAATCATTGGCACTGATAACAGGAGCCTCCTTCTTTTCCTTACAGCTATTGGCAGCAAACATGACTACCAAAGCAATAGTTATATACACTAACTTTTTCATAACTTTCCTAAGTTAAAATATTATTATTACTCAACATGACTGTTGATTTCCCAGCTTATCTACGTTTTACTCACTCTTGCGCTCTTCCTGTTTAGCTTCATTCCAGAGTTGATCCATTTCTTCCAAACTCATATCCTTCAGATTCTTCCCCTGTTTTAAGGAATGATCTTCAACATAATTGAAGCGACGGATAAACTTCTGGTTCGTTTTTTCGAGCGCATTATCCGGATTGAGTTTATAGAGACGAGCAGCATTGATGACAGAGAAGAGGAAATCTCCCAATTCCTGTGTAGATTTTTCCCTGTCTTCCTTAGCCAGCTCCACCTTCAACTCCTCCAGTTCTTCCAGAACCTTATCCCACACATCCTCCTTTTCCTTCCAATCAAAGCCCACATTGCGAGCCTTGTCTTGGATGCGATAAGCCTTGATAAGAGAAGGAAGAGAATTTGGTACACCACTCAGAACTCTATCGTTTCCATCTTTCTCCTGCTGCTTAATCTGCTCCCAAGTCTTTTCCACAGAAGACGCAGTCTTGGGTTTGGCAGCTTTCAAAGCCTGAGCAGAATCAGACTCTTTATACACAACTTGTCCTGCTTCATTGATATACATATCAGGGTTAGAGACCGTCCATTCACCCTCTTCATTCCAATTGATAAATGGATGACGGAACATCAGCTTGTCAGCCTCTTGGTTGCAAACATCACAAATATCAAACTTGCCATCTTCACGACCAATAATGCTATAAAACATTACATGTTCCAAGACATCACCCAACTCTTTTTTAATATCCTTATAATCACGCTTCATGAGGGCATCACAAAGTTCGAAAGCCTCCTCGATTGTATTAGGTCGAAGACTTTCAAAGGTCTGTTTCTTGTCCCAAGGACATTGAACACGAAGTCGATCCTGAACATCCAACAATCTGCTGAATGCAGCTAGTTTTTCTTCTTTTGTATGCACGTTTATAGAGTTAAAATTAAATATTCAGTATAAAATCATCGATAATCGAATAATTCTTGTGCAAAGATAGGCAAAAAATTTGGCAGAAACAAATTTTTTAATTATCTTTGCACACGAAAAATAACTTTTCGAGCGATGTTTCAATTCTTGAAACGTCAAAATCACTCAGAAACAATATTCACATATACAATATATAATAATGTATAGCAAAGAAGAATTATCAGCAAAAAGTGTCGTTCAGTTGAAGGACATTGCTAAGCAAATTGGAGTCAAGATAAAATCTGGCGACAATAAAGAAGCCATCATCAACACCATTTTTGATGCTCAGACAGACGATTCCACTCTGACTGCAGCTAAGCGCAAACGTACTCGTATCGTTTCCACAAAGGAAGACCGTGTATATAGCGTAAATGGAATTGATGGTGAGAACTTTGACGTACAAAAGCATCAAGTAACAGGTCCTGCAGAAAATAATACGGAAGAAGACCTCGCACCAGAAGCAAAAGACCCATTGGCAGCATTTCCAAAACACCGTGGACGCAAGAGCAAAGCTGAGCTGGAAGCTATTGCTGCTGCAAAAGCAGCGGCAATCAAGGCTCAGCAAGAAGCTCGACAGAATGCTCAACAAGGTCAGCAGGAAGCTATGGTAGAAGCAAACCTTGATTTTCCAGAGCAGAACATGCCAGAAGCATTAACCACAGAACAGAAAGATTCTGCAGTAGGAAACAATGAAGAATTGGCTACACAAGGAGAATCGTCCTTCCAGGAACATGATTCTTTCATCCCAGAAGAACAATTCGCACAAATGGATGCAAACAAAGACAATCATGAAAATGACAAAGAAGCCTTGATTGCTAAATTGCAAGCCAAAATGGAAGAACATAACAATAAGAATGCGGATTCAGCAAACGATTCGGATTCAAACATGGAGAATCATGAAGAATTAAAAGCAGAAACTGCCAATAACACAAATGGTATATGGGAAGGAGATCCAGGAGATGGTACAGACTTTATCACGGTTGTAGATATACCTATCGAAGACCAGACAGCAATTCCTTCGGTAGACATCTTTGACAGACCAATCAACACTGCCACTCCTTCTGCATCACAAGAAGCACCGGTTATTGAAGCTACGCCACAAGAGCCAGCTTATGACTTCTCCGGCATCGTAACATCATGCGGAGTGCTAGAAGTAATGCCTGACGGATATGGATTCCTGCGCAGCAGCGACTACAATTATCTTTCTTCACCAGACGATGTTTATGTATCGGCTAATCAGATCAAGCGATATGGTTTGAAGACTGGTGATGTCGTATTCTGTCAGGTCCGTCCTCCACACGAAGGTGAAAAATACTTCCCACTCACAAGTATTGAAAAGATCAACGGTCGCGAACCAGCAGAAGTAAGAGACCGTGTACCATTTGAACATCTCACTCCTCTCTTCCCTGATGAGAAGTTCAATCTTTGCGGAGATCGCAAGACCACCAACCTGAGCACACGAATTGTAGACCTGTTCTCTCCTATCGGTAAAGGACAGCGTGCACTGATTGTGGCTCAGCCAAAAACCGGTAAGACAATCCTCATGAAAGATATCGCTAATGCAATAGCTGCCAATCATCCAGAAGCCTATCTGATGATGTTGCTTATTGATGAGCGTCCTGAGGAAGTTACCGACATGGCTCGCACCGTAAATGCGGAGGTGATAGCCTCTACATTCGATGAACCTGCAGAGCGCCATGTGAAGATTGCAGGAATTGTCTTGGAAAAGGCAAAGAGAATGGTAGAATGTGGACATGATGTAGTCATCTTCCTTGATTCCATCACTCGTCTTGCCCGTGCTTACAATACTGTTGCTCCAGCATCAGGTAAGGTATTGACCGGTGGTGTTGATGCCAATGCATTACAGAAACCTAAGCGTTTCTTTGGTGCAGCCCGAAACATAGAAGGCGGTGGATCACTCACCATCATCGCAACAGCTTTGATAGATACAGGTAGTAAGATGGATGAAGTTATCTTTGAGGAATTCAAGGGTACCGGTAACATGGAATTGCAGCTTGACCGCTCACTCAGCAACAAGCGCATCTTCCCTGCAGTCAACCTTGTGGCTTCATCTACACGCCGTGACGATCTCTTGCAAGACAGAACTACACTCGACCGTATGTGGATTCTCCGCAAGTACATCTCTGACATGAATTCTATCGAGGCAATGAATACCATCCACAAATCTATGCAGAACACTCGCAACAATGACGAGTTCCTGCTGTCGATGAATTCATAAAAAGTCTCTGCATAGTCTCATTGACTCAAATCAAGAAATGCATGTTACATTCACTTTTCATGCAAAAATATTCGTTATTTCAATAAAAAAGTGTTAACTTTGCACTCGTATTTAAGGAATAACGAATAATAAAATTTAAAAGATTAGAAAAAATTATGATGACTATGTTTACTTTGGCGTTGGCAGCAGTAATGTTCTCAGGAATGGTTGTATGTATGGGTATGTTCTTAAAGCATGTTATACATTCTATACCAGAAGTAGTAGATATCAACCATAGAGTATGTCTCTGTAAGTAAAGTAGACTTTAAAAATATTTCAGAGAGAGATTTTTAATAAGAGAAAGGGCGGGTTCCGAATATGGAACCTGCCCTTCTTGATTTATTATTATATTATCGATTAATATTATTTTTCGCTTTCTGGTACCAGGAATTTGTCACCAGACTGCTTGACCAATTCCTTGGCGAACTTCTCTGAATAACCAGGACGAGCTGGGCGAGCACCCAAACCATACTGAGTTTTCTCAAAAGCACCGTTCTTGTCTGTTGGCTTGATAATCATATCGTTATACTTCACTACCAGGAATTCAAAAAGCTGGTTCCAACGAGCCAACATCTGCTGAGCCTTCTCAACACTGTAATCGTTGAGATACTTCACGGCAGCTTCAGGGTTCTGAGCATAAAGCTCCTGAGCTTTCTTCTCAACACCAGCCTGAGCAGCGAAATAGCTGTTGTCCAAGCTATCACGAACCTCCTTCAGGGTTGGGAACATCAGGCTGTAACGAGGATAAACCATATTGCTGGTCATGTTGCAAACCCAGTAAGCGTTCTTCTTGCTGAAATGCAAGGCATCAGCACCTGGAGTGTTGTAGCACTCTGGACGCTCGGTCATAGAGCAATAAACAGGAGTGAACGCAGCCATGTTGGCATCATCGTTGGCAAACCAGAACACACCACCAATCTCTCTTGGCAACCATGAACGCATCTGGCTTACGAATACGAAACCACTCTGCTGGGTGCTGACAGGACGCTCGTTGAAATACTGCTTGCCATCCACCTTGTACATCAATGGTGTAGGACGATAAGGCATCTCCCAGATACCACCGCCGATATCAGAACCATCAGCCACAGAAAGAGGAGTACCCTCGTAATGATCGCGCATCACATTCTCAACATCCTTCACGCTCACCTTCTTGTTAGGAACCACCCAGAGAGGCATATCCTGCGCATCAGGATTCTTGCCGAGTGCCCAATCCAAGTAAGGACTCATGTCGTAGAAATGGTTCAGCATCGCCCAGGCACGGGCATCGCAGAAACGACGGCCAGAGAAATCAGGCTTGGCATAAGCCATCTTCCAAGAGAAATCAGCATCCTTGCCCTGGAACCAGCCCTTGCTGCGGGCAAAAGAAACAACATCCTTGGCATACATCACGTTCTTCTTGTCCTTCATATTGAACTTGCCGATGCGGCTCTGGTTGGCATGAGCACAGATGGCATCATCCGGAATGCGGAGAGCCACCCAGACAGCGCCCTTGGAACCGGCACCCTTACCCATCATCTCCATGATCCAAGCCTCGTTAGGATCGCAGATGGTGAAGGTTTCGCCTTCTGAATTATAACCATAGGTATTGGCGAGGGTGGTCATCACCTTGATAGCCTCGCGGGCTGTCTTACTGCGCTGCAAAGCTACGTAGATAAGCGAACCGTAGTCCATGATACCCGTGGAATCCACCATCTCCTCACGACCACCATAGGTTGTCTCGGCGACAGTAACCTGCCACTCATTGATATTGCCGATAACGCTATAAGTCTCGGCAGCCTCAGGAATCTCACCATGATACTTATTGGAGTCCCAGTCGTAAATCTTGCGCATCTCGCCCTTGGCGTGCTTAGCCGCAGGATAATGGCAGAGGTTCTGGAACATACCGTAGTCGTCGGCACTATACGAACACATCACGGAACCATCTACTGATGCCTTCTTGCCCACAATGAAGTTGCTGCATGCCTCAGCCTCTGAGACACTGCCCAACATAGCCACAGCCATCAAGGCTGAAGCGAAAATCTTATTCATAAAATATATCTTATTTATATATATAGAGAGAGAAGAGCAATTGGATTCTTCACTCTTCCCTCTTCATTCTTCACTTATTCACAAGCCTTGAAGCTCATATCTAAACCCTTTACACTGTGTGTCAAGGCACCTACAGAGATAAAGTCAACACCCTGCTCTGCATAGTCGCGGATAGTATCATAAGTGATACCACCAGATGACTCTGTCTCATACTTGCCTGCAATGATGTCAACAGCCTTCTTTGTATCAGGTACAGAGAAGTTGTCGAGCATGATACGGTTGACACCACCGTGTTTCAGAACCTGGTCAAGCTCATCAAAGCTACGTACCTCAATTTCAATCTTCAGATCGAGCCCCTTCTCCTTCAGGTATGCGTGGCAACGGTCGATAGCGTTGTCGATACCACCAGCAAAGTCGATATGGTTGTCCTTGAGAAGAATCATATCAAAGAGACCGATACGATGGTTCATACCACCACCAATCTTCACAGCCTGCTTCTCCAACATACGGAGTCCAGGAGTGGTCTTACGTGTATCGAGGATATGAGTCTTGGTACCCTCAAGGCGCTTTACATACTTAGCGGTCATGGTAGCAATACCACTCATACGCTGCATGATGTTGAGCATGAGGCGCTCAGTCTGGAGCAGAGAACGGGTCTTGCCCTCTACAATCATAGCGATATCACCCTTCTTTACGTGAGTACCGTCCTGCAACAACACCTCTACCTTCATGGTAGGATCGAAGCGTGCGAATACCTTCTTTGCCAATTCAACACCAGCCAAAACACCATCTTCCTTGATGAGCAAATGACTCTTACCCATGGCGTCCTCAGGGATACAACACAAGGTTGTGTGGTCGCCATCACCGATATCCTCAGCAAACGCCAAGTCTATCAACTTGTCTTCTAATTGATCTACGCTTAACATATTTATTAATGTTTATTTATTAATGTTTCATGTTTACTTTTGAGGGAAATTCCATTAACTTATCAACAGTTAATTCTCTTTCCTTGCCAATATGCACGTCGAATACCCTCTTCGTCCATGAGGATTCGAATTTCTCCACCTAGCCATTCCGTCATGGGAAGTTCATCCCGAAACTCGTAATAGTTGACCACTCTGCAATCCACCAATTCGACAACAGCCTGAAGGAGTTGAGTACCATCAGGAAGGCAGACGACATGCGCTCCACATCTTCTTGTTCCCATCAGCCTATTCCACCTTCATTTCTACCGGTCTCAGCTGTTTTCCCGTTGGAGAAGAAAGCGGCTGGTTGAGCAACGGTCTTTCAATCTTATTATGCGGAATAGACTTCAGAGAATCAACCTTAGTACTATCCTTTGATGCTGGATTCTTTGACTTATCCTCTTTCTTCGCATGCATTCTAATGAGTCGGATTTGTTCAAGGAACATCAGCTTGAGAGTAGATTCAGATGTCTCGTTCGTAGCAAAGCCACCACTACTCAACATGAAGTAACCCTTCACCTTCTTAATTCCGAGATTCTCATTATCTTTAACCTGCAAAGAATAATGCTGCGAACCTGAGATATGTACAATAGACTGAGCTACGCTATCATTCGCAAACTCAACAGCCAACAAGGCAATACCATCACGAATACCATCCTGATAAATGAACTGAGCATCGAAATCAAGCATGAAGCAGTCGCCCTTGCGGAAGGCAGTATCAGCCTCAAGCTTGAAGCTAAATTCATTATAAGGCTGAATAGGAGTAAACATCATAGAACGAGCATGATTCCAGATATTAGCCGTATCACCATTGGCAGATAGAGTAACCAAAGTCCCTCCAGAACTACTACTTCCACCAAGCGATTCTGTTTCCTTACCCAAGCGGTCGGCCAAGTCTTTATAGACATCTTTCATCAGTTCAGTATGTCGCATGTAATACACCATAGAACTGTCAAACTCAGCAGAAGTAACATCATGCTTCCTCAGAACCGCCTCACGATATGTCAGGCTCTCTCCTTTGTCACCACCATCCTTGGTATGCGCCATGGATAGTGCCAAATGGTAATCGTATAAAATATCTGTCATTTTCCCCTTAGACAGCACATCACCCGGAAGTGAAGGTTTACACGAAGCCATTATCTCCACCAGGCACACGATGCATATCAGGAAACACAGATAGATGAATGATTTTCTCATAAGTCTAATCCTCCTTATTTTGATCACAATGCTCCTTAGCAACCTCTACATGATTCTCTTCTGCAGTTTCTGTCTGTTCTCCATCAGCAGTCTTTACTTTCTTCTTGCCTTCTCCTAAACTTTCCAGTTCTTTTCGGCAGAAAAGAAGTAATGAGATAATACCAACCGATACACAAGCATCAGCAAAATTGAAAACAGGATCGAAAAACACGCCATGCTGACCGCCAACGAAAGGTATCCATTCCGGCCATGTATAGCTAAAGAATGGGAAACGGAACATATCCACTACCTTACCCATCAGGAATGGAGCATAACCGTCGCCAAAAGGTACCTGATAAGATACATAATAAGGCGAAGATGCTGTAAAGATGAGACCGTAGAACATAGAGTCGATCATATTACCAATAGCTCCTGTAGTAACCAGCGAAACCAGTATGACATACAGCAACCGATGCTTACCCGACTTGATGATTCTATACAAATAGCACAAGAGGAAACAGATGGCAAAGAGGCGCAGCAGGCTAAGCCAGAACTTGCCGATAAACGTCATTCCCCAAGCCATTCCATTGTTCTCAACGAACTCTATAAAAAACCAATCAGTAACACGAACAGACTCGCCAAGGCAAAAATGGGTCTTGATGTACAACTTGATTATCTGGTCGATAATCAAAAGTACAACCATCATTGCGGTGACGAGCCAGCCGATATGTAATTTACTATTTTTCTCCATTTATTAATGTTTTCTTGCTTCCTTGGAAGCTACACTCAATGTGGCATGAGGTACTGCACGCAATCGCTCTTTAGGAATCAGCTCACCTGTCTCGCGGTCGATACCGTAAGTCTTGTTCTCGATGCGAATCAACGCAGCCTCCAAACCCTTGATAAACTTCTGCTGGCGCTGAGCCATCTGGATGATTTCCTCCTTGCTCTGTGCCTCGCTTCCCTCCTCCAGGGCCTTGTAGGTTGGTGATGTATCTACCACATCATTACTGTCTGAGTGATTAAGCTGAGCCATACAGTCTCTGTAGGTCTGCTTAGCCACCTTTAATTTCTCTTCAATGATAGCGCGGAACTCAGCGAGATCCTCATCGCTATAACGTGCTTTTTCGTTAGCCATAGATGTTCTTTTGTTATAAAGTTATTATTAATGTTGTTTAGCTATAAAGGTATTAGAAGTTAGAAGTAAGCAGTTTTGGCAAACTCCGAACTCCCAACTTCTAACTCCTAGCTTATTTAATTCTTCTCTACGAGAATGTTCAACTTAAAGTCATCAAACTCGGTCTCAACACCTGCGTTGTCGCCGATTTCGATGCTGTCTGCCAATACCTGACCCTTGATGTAGTCTCCGAATGACTCGATGGCAGCATTGGTCTCCTCGTTAGAAGCCACAGTCACCTTGATGCGGTCGGTAATCTCCAGACCAGTCTCCTTGCGGAGGTTCTGGATACGGTTGATCAGCTCACGAGCCATACCCTCCTTCTTCAATTCAGGAGTCAACTCTACCTCAAGCGCTACGGTCAGATTGCCCTCGTTAGATACGAGCCATCCTGGGATATCCTCAGAGATAATCTCCACGTCGGCTACCTCTACCACGGCTTCCTGTCCGTCAATATTCAATGTGATGTTGCCTGCCTTCTCGAAGGCTGCAATCTGGTCCTGATCGAGCGCTGACATCTGGGCAGCAACGCCCTTCATCAGCTTGCCGAACTTCTTACCCATCACTCTAAAGTTACACTTCACCTTCTTTACGAGAATGCCCTGACCCTCAATGAAGTTAACCTCCTTCACGTTCACCTCGTTCTTCAACAGTCCGGCTACTGCCTCGATGTGTGCCTTCTGTACATCATCTACGGCAGGAATCATAATCTGCTGGAGTGGCTGACGAACCTTGATGTTCACCTTGCGGCGCAATGCCAATACCATAGAAGTAATCTTCTGGGCGATGGCCATACGCTCCTCCAGGTCGGCATCGATAGCAGCCTCATCAGCTACAGGGAACTTGTCGAGATGTACGCTCTCCAACTCGCCGCCCAAGTCGTGATACAACTCGTCTGCATAGAATGGAGCGAATGGTGCCAAGAGCTTAGCCACTGTCATCAGACAGGTATAGAGAGTCTGGTAAGCACTGAGCTTATCCTCGCTCATCTCCTTACCCCAGAAACGTTTACGGTTCAGACGAACGTACCAGTTAGAGAGGTCATCGTTGACGAATGCATCGATGAGACGACCTGCGCGGGTTGGATCATAGCCAGCCAACTCTCTGTCAACGCCCTTGATGAGGGTATTGAGTGAAGAGAGAATCCAGCGGTCAATCTCTGGGCGCTTCTCGAATGGCACCTGAGCAGCCTCAGCATCGAAACCATCTACATTAGCATAGAGGGCGAAGAAGCTGTATGTATTATATAAGGTACCGAAGAACTTGCGACGGGTCTCATCCACACCGTTAGGGTCGAACTTGAGGTTGTCCCAAGGCTCGCTGTTGGTCATCATATAGAAACGAACAGGGTCGGCACCATACTTATCGATCATCTCGAATGGGTTGGTTACGTTACCCACGTGCTTACTCATCTTGTTACCCTTGGCATCGAGAACGAGACCAGAAGAGATAACGTTCTTGAAGGCTACGCTATCGAATACCATGGTAGCGATGGCGTGCAGGGTGAAGAACCATCCACGGGTCTGATCCACGCCCTCGTTGATGAAGTCGGCTGGATAGAACTTAGGAGGAATAGCATATCCCTCGTAGGTGCTGTGGATGAGTGCATCGCGGTCTGCCTCTGTGCCACGTGCCATCTCTCCCTCGAATGGGTAGTGGAGCTGGGCATAAGGCATTGAACCTGAATCGAACCAAACGTCAATCAGGTCGCTCTCACGATACATTGGCTTGCCCTCCTCGTTAACCAATACAATCTTGTCAACGTATGGACGGTGGAGGTCAATCTTATCATAGTTCTCCTGACTGTAGTCGCCAGGAACGAAACCATTCTCCTTCAATGGGTTGCTCTGCATGATGCCGGCAGCCACTGACTTCTCGATTTCAGCATACAGCTCCTCAAGGCTGCCGATGCACTTCTCGCCACGGTTCTCGTCACGCCAGATTGGCAATGGAGTACCCCAGAAGCGGGAACGTGAAAGGTTCCAGTCGTTCAGATTCTCGAGCCAGTTGCCGAAGCGGCCAGTACCGGTGCTCTCAGGCTGCCAGTTGATGGTCTTGTTCAATTCTACCATGCGCTCCTTGCGGGCTGTATCCTTGATAAACCAGCTATCCAATGGGTAGTAGAGGATAGGCTTGTCGGTACG